>JBIIQD010000006.1:0-19595 GCA_044342265.1 Hydrogenophaga sp.
GGGTGTAGGGGTGCTGCGGGTCGTCCAGCACCTGGTCGGTCAGGCCCGACTCGACGATGCGGCCGCGCTGCATCACCACCATGCGGTGCGCCAGCAGGCGGGCCACGGCGAGGTCGTGCGTGACGATGACCACCGCCAGCTGCATCTGCCGCGTGAGCTGGCGCAGCAGGTCCAGCAGGCGGGCCTGCACCGACACGTCCAGGCCCGAGGTGGGCTCGTCCATGAAGACCAGACGCGGCCGCGTGACCAGGTTGCGCGCGATCTGCAGGCGCTGGCGCATGCCGCCCGAAAACTGGCGCGGCGGGTCGTCGATGCGGATCGGGTCGATCTCCACCCGCTGCAGCCATTCTTCGGCCTGGGTGCGCAGCTCGCCGTAGTGGCGCTGACCCAGGCCCATCAGGCGCTCGCACACGTTGGCACCGGCGGACACATCCATGCGCAGGCCGTCGGCCGCCTGCTGGTGCACAAAGCCCCAGTCGGTGCGCGCCAGCAGGCGCTGCTGGGCCTGGCTCATGGTGTGCACATCGTCGAGCGTGCCGTCGCGGCCCTGAAAGAAGATCTGCCCGGCATCGGGCCGCAGGCGCGCGGCCAGCGTGTTGAGCAAGGTGGTCTTGCCCGAGCCCGATTCGCCCACGATGGCCAGCACCTCGCCGGACCAGAGTTCGAACGAAGCCTCGTGCAGGGCGACCTGCTGGCCGTAGCGTTTGCTGACGTCTTGCACGCGCAGCAGGGGAGTGGAGGATGCGGTCATGGGTTGATCACAAAACTGATGCCGTGGCGCTCGAAGCCCAGCGATTCGTAGAAAGCGTGCGCGCGTGTGCGCTGTTGGTTGGAAGACAGCGCGAGCTTGTAGCAACCCGCTTCGCGCGCGAGCGTGCGGGCGTGCTCCATCATCTGGCGGCCAATGCCCTGGCTGCGGTGCTGCGGGTGAACCACCACGTCTTCCACCACCGCGGCGGGCGTGCCCATGTGGGCCAGGTTGTGCATGACCAGCAGCGCGTAGCTGCCGATCACCTCGCCCTGCGCACCACAAGCCACCCACAGGCGGTAGCTCGGGTAGCGCGCGAACTGCGCAAAGATCGCTTTGGCCTGGTCGAGGTCGATCACGCCGCTGTCGTTCATGCCCGGTTGCGCGTACAGCGCCAGCACCTGCGGCAGGTCGTCGGCGGTGGCTTCGCGCAGGGTCAGCGCTTCGTTCATTGGGCGGCCCCAGCGCCGTCCGCCTGCGCCGCCTGCCGCTCCTGGCAGTGGTCGGAGTCGGAACACACGTGCATGCGGCCGCCCTGGTCGTCGGTGATGATCTCGTCGAGAAAGGTGTCGGTCGCACCGCACAGGGCGCAGGCCGCGTCCCACTTCTGCACCTCGAACGGGTGGTCCTCAAAGCCCAGACTCTCCACCTTGGTGTACGGCGGCACGGCGTAGATGCGCTTTTCGCGCCCGGCACCGAACAGCTGCAGCGCCGGGTTCATGTGCATCTTGGGGTTGTCGAACTTCGGGATTGGCGAGGGCGCCATCAGGTAGCGGTCGTTCACCATGACGGGGTAGTCATAGGTGGTGGCGATGTGGCCGTGGCGCGCAATGTCTTCGTACAGCTTCACATGCATCAGCCCGTACTCGGCCAGCGCGTGCAGGGTGCGCGTTTCGGTCTCGCGCGGCTCCAGCCGCTGCATCGGCTCGGGCACCGGCACCTGGTAGACGATCACCTGGCCTTCGCGCAGCGGCGTCTCGGGGATGCGGTGGCGGGTCTGGATGATGTCGGCCTCTGGCGTGCGCGTGGTCACCTCCACGCCGGTGGTGCGCTGGAAGAAGCGGCGGATGTTGACCGCGTTGACGGTGTCGTCCGAGCCCTGGTCGATCACCTTGAGCGTGTCGTCCGGGCCGATGATCGACGCCGTGACCTGAATGCCGCCGGTGCCCCAGCCATAGGGCAGCGGCATCTCGCGCGAGCCGAACGGCACCTGGTAGCCGGGGATGGCCACCGCCTTGAGGATGGCGCGGCGGATCATGCGCTTGGTGCGCTCGTCCAGGTACGCGAAGTTCACGCCCGGTTCGGTGGCGGCGGCTTGCAGCAAATCGGCGTGCAGGGGTGCGTTCATTCGGGGGCCTGTTCGGTGTCGTTGCGGCGGGCGGCCTCGGCGCGCATGCGGCGCACCAGCTCCAGTTCGGACTGGAAGTCCACGTAGTGCGGCAGCTTCAGGTGCTGCACGAAGCCCGAGGCTTCCAGGCTGTCGCTGTGCGAGAGCACAAACTCCTGCTCTTGCGCCGGTGCTTCAACCGTTTCACCCAGCTCGGGCGCCCGCAGCGCGCGGTCGACCAGGCTCATCGCCATGGCCTTGCGCTCGCTGTGACCAAAGGCCAGGCCGTAGCCGCGCGTGAATTGCGGCGGCTCGGTCTTGCTGCCTGCGAACTGGTTCACCATCTCGCATTCGGTGATCTCGATGTCGCCGATGGAGATCGCAAAGTCCAGCTCTTCCGGCATGAGTTCCACCGCCACCTGGCCCAGGCGAATCTCGCCCACAAACGGGTGGGTGTGCGAATAGCCGCGCTGCGTCGAATACGCCATGGCGAGCAGGAAACCTTCGTCGCCGCGCGCCAGGTTCTGCAGCCGCGTGGCGCGGTCGGCTGGAAAGCGCAGCGGCTCGCGGGTCAGGTCCACCGGGTCGGGGTCGCCCTCGGGCACCGGGTGGGTCTCGATCAGGCCTTCCTGGTTGAGCAGGTCCACCACGCGCGGCGCGGCAGCGGGCACGGCGCTGCTGCCCGGCGTGTCGCTGCCCGGTGCCGCGGCGTTGGCCAGCAGCGTGAAATCCAGCAGGCGCTGGGTGTAGTCGTAGGTGGGCCCCAGGATCTGCCCGCCCGGGAGGTCTTTGAAGGTGGCCGAGATGCGGCGGTCCGGGCGCATCTGCGCGGTGTCCAGCGCGCGCGTGTTGCCCAGGCGCGGCAGCGTGGCGCGGTAGGCGCGCAACAAAAAGATGGCTTCGACCAGATCGCCCGCCGCCTGCTTGATGGCGAGCGCCGCGAGTTCGGGGTCGTACACCGAGCCCTCGGTCATCACGCGGTCCACGGCCAGCTTCATCTGCTGGCGGATCTGGTCCACGCTCAGTTCGGGCTCTTGCAGATCACCCCGGCGCTGCTCGGCCAGCAGGCGGTAGCTTTGCAGAATGGCGGACTCGCCGCCTTTGACAGCAACGTACATGTCAGTGCCGCCCGGCCGTTCCGAAGGGATTGACAGCCCCCTCGGGGGGCAGCGAACAATGTGAGCGTGGGGGTTTCATGTCTTCAGGCCTCTTGGAGGTTGGAAACCACGCGGGCGCGCGTGGTGCGGGGCAGGCCCGCAATGTGGGTGGGCGTGGCGAGGAACAGGTCCACACCGCGCGGGAAGCGGCTGTGGTTGGCGTCCCACTGCGCCGCAAAGTCGTCGGGCAAGCCCTGCACACACAGGGGCTGTTCGGTGGCCACGCCGGGGCCGGTGAGCACGAGGGCGTCCGCGTCGGTAGCCTCCAGGGCATGCACCTCGACCACGCAAAAGGCCGACTGGTCGGGGTACTCGTCGGTGCCCGCGTCCAGCGATGCCAGCGCGGGCATGGCGTCGCCTTCGGCCACCCACAAGAAGCGCGCGGCGGCGGGCGTTGCGGCCCAGTGGCAGCCGGTGTGAAAACGCAGCCAGGCGGCGGCGTCGGTGCCCGCCAGCGTGGGCGACAGCCAGACCGCGCAATCGCTGTCGACCAGCGCCTGCAGCAGCATGGCGGCGGCGCCGTGCCCGTGGCGCGGCAGCGCCGACACGTCGGGCATCTCGATTACGCGGCCCGGATGCGACAGCGCCGACAGCGCGGTGCGGAACACCGCCTGGCTGCCCAGCGCGGCGTCGTGAAAGCCGGGGCGCACCTGTTGCAGTTCGTCGGCCTTCATGCGTCGTCTCCTTCGTCGGCACCGCCGGCTTCGCGCGCCACGGTGAAAAAGTCCACCCGGGTCGCCTGGGCGCGGGCGGCGCGTTGGGCCTGCTGCAGGGCCAGGTGCTGGCGCACCGGCTGCAACACCGCAGCATCGAAAGCGTCGTGCTGTGTGGGGTCTTGCAGCAGCGCATCGGCCATGGCGGCCAGCTGGGCCTGCCGGTGGTTGCGGCCCATCACATAGGCCACGCCCACCGCGCTGCCCTCGCCGCCCACGCGCAGCGCGCAGCGGGTGACCGTGATCTCGCCCAGGTTGAAGCGCTCACCGGTGCCACCGGCGCGGCCCTGCACCATGTACAGCCCGGTCTCGGGTTTGCGCAGCCATTGCAGCGCAGCCGGGGCTTGCTGGGCCAAGGCCTGCTCCAGCAAGGGCAGCGGCGCCCGGGACAGCAGGGCCATCCATTCGGGGCGCGGTGTGGGCCGGTTCGGCCCGCTGTTGTCAAACGCGTGAAACATCGGGGTGGTACTCTGCAATTTGTGTAGACAACTTGTTGATGACCGCCAGCTTAGGTTTGACCTGTGTCCCTTTCATGACAAAAACCACCGCCACTTCCGCTCTCTTGTTGCCCGACCCCGCCCACAGCTTCTGGGCCCGCATTGCCCACGAACTGGCCGACGCCATCGGCAGCGGCACCTACGCGCCGGGCGAACGCCTGCCGTCCGAACATGTGCTGGCCGACCAGTTCGGCGTGAACCGCCACACCATCCGGCGCTCGCTGGCCAGCCTGGGCCAGATCGGCCTGGTGCGCGCCACGCAGGGCAGCGGCACCTATGTGGAGGACTTCGCGGTCGAGCTGATGTTGGGTCGCCGCACGCGCCACCGCCAGAACCTGGCGCAGGCCGGTCTGACCGGCGGTTTGCAGGTGCTCGACGCGCGCACCGTGCGCGCCGCCACCGATGTGGCCAAGGCGCTGGAGATCCGCTCGGGCTCCAGCGTGCTGCATCTGCAGATGATCGGCGACGGTGGCGGCCAGCCGCTGCATGTGAGCGACCGCTTTTTCCCGCTCCCGCGTTTTGCGGGGCTCGACGAACAGGTGCGCCAGAGTGGCTCCATCACGCAGGCTTTTGCAATGCTCGGCGTGCCCGACTACACCCGGCGCCAGAGCCGCATTTCGGCGCGGCTGGCCATCCCCGAGATCGCGGCCCACCTGAAGCAACCCGCCGCCCACCCGGCGCTGTACGTCAGCAGCGTCAACGTCGACACCGAAGGCGTGCCGATCGAATACGCCTGCACCTGGTTCGCGGGCGACCGCGTGACCCTCACCGTGGACCACGACCATGGCGCATGACACCCTGGCCCCGCACCGCGTGGCGATTTACGCCGCGCCCGCGCCCGGCACCGACTGGTGGGAGCGTGGCAGCGAATGGCTGGGGCGTTGCGCGAGTCGGCGCTGCGCCCTGCCGATGCCGTTCGTCGATGGCGTCGACCCCTCGGTGCTGACCGCCCTCACCGCCGACCCGCGCCGTTACGGCTGGCACGCCACGCTCAAGGCGCCGCTGCGCCTGGCGCCGCACGCCAACCTCTGGGCCTTGCGCGACGCGCTGGCCGCCATCTGCCGTGAGCACCGCGCGATCGACCTGGGCGACATGCAGGTCGCCCGCTTGGGGTCGTTCCTGGCGCTGCGTCCCGAGCAAGCCCCCGCCGCGCTCGGTGCGCTGGCCGACGATTGCGTGCGGCGGCTGCAGCCACTGGCCGCGCCGCTGAACGAAGACGAACTCGCGCGCCGCCGCCGCGCGCCGCTCACACCCGAAGAAGACGCGCTCATGCTGGCCTGGGGCTACCCCTGGGTGCTGCAGAAGTTTCGTTTCCACTTCTCGCTGACCGGGTCGCTGGCGGGCGTGTCCGACGACGTGGTGGGGCGGCTCCTGGTGGCGGCCACGCGGCAGTTTGGCGCCCTGCCGCCGCTGCGGCTGGACCGGCTCTCGATCTTCATCGAGCCGTCCCCGGGCGCCGATTTTGTGCTGCTCGAACACATGGAGTTGAGCGAATGACGCAACGTTTGATCTATGTGGTGGGCCCCTCGGGTGCGGGCAAAGACAGCGTGTTGCAGGCCCTTCGCGAACGCTGGCAGGGCACACCGGTGGCCCACTGGGCGCGGCGCACCATCACGCGCAGTGCCGAGGCGGGCGGTGAACAGCATGAGAGCGTGAGCGAGTCGGTGTTCGACAACCTGCGGCAATCCGGTCGTTTGGCGATGAGCTGGCAAGCCAACGGTTTGCACTACGGCATCCGCGACACCGAACTGGCACCCCTGTCGCTCGGGCATTGCGTGTTCGTGAACGGGTCGCGGGCGCATGTCGGCACGGTCTTGCGGCTGTGGCCCGAAGCCACGCTGGTTCACATCACGGCTTCGTCCGATTTGCTGTTGCAGCGGCTCAAAGCGCGGCAGCGCGAAAGCGTGCAGGCGATCACCGACCGCCTCGCACGGCGGGTGCACGAGGAGCTGCCCGCCGGGGCGATCCGCATCCCCAACGACGGCCCGCTCGAATCGGCGGTCGAGATGTTGCACTCGGCGCTGCGTTTGCGGCTGAACACCGAGCCCGTGTGCCTGCGATGAGGCTGGTGTCGCTCAACACCTGGAAGTGCGAAGGCGACTACCCGCAGCGGGTCCGCGCCATGGCCGAGGGCCTGGCGGCGCTGTCGCCCGACGTGGTGGCGCTGCAGGAAGACCTGCGCACACGGGACGGACAGACCCACACCGCGCACGCACTGGCCACAGCCTTGTCGATGCAGATGGCCTGGCTGCCCGCGCGGGCCAAGCCGCGCCTGCTGAACGGGCAGCGCACCGACACCACCTCGGGCCTGGCGGTGCTCAGCCGCCAGCCTATGCTGGAGCAAGGTTCGGTGGTGTTGCCCGACGACGCGCGGGATGGCGAGCGCGTGGCGCAGTGGGTGCGGCTCGCCGGCGCCCACGGCGACTGGTGGCTGGTCAACCTGCACCTCACCCACCTGCCCGACCGCGCCGACCTGCGCCGCGCCCAACTGGAGACCGTGTTGCAAGCCCTGCAGCGGTTGGCGGGCGAGCAGCCGGTGGTGTTGTGTGGCGACTTCAATGCCGCGACCACCGACCCCGAGATCGCCAGCGCCATGCATCCGCAGGGGCCGCTGGTCGACGCCTTTGCCGGTCAGGCCAAGGTCACTCACCGCGGTTCATCGGGCACTGGGTACAACCTCGACCATATCCTGTTGCGCACCGTGCGCGGCGAGCCGCCGTTCAGCGTGGCCCATGCGCGGGTGGTGCTGGATGGGCCCGACGCCCACGGCGTGTGGCCCAGCGACCACTTTGCGGTCTGCGCCGATCTGGTCTGACCCAACGGCGCAGACGGTTCAGGTCACTTCACCTCGGTGACGAACTGCTCGCGCGGGCGGCGCACTTTTTTGAGGTTCACCAGCCAGTCGCCCTCGGCGGCACGGTAGCCCAGCGGCACGATGGCCACACTGCGCAGCCCGCGCTCGCGCAGCTTCAGGATTTCGTCGAGCTTGGCGGGATCGAAACCCTCCATCGGCGTGGCGTCCACCTCTTCGAACGCGGCGGCGATCAGCGCAGCGCCGAGGCCAATGTAGGCCTGCCGCGCGGCGTGCTCAAAGTTGACCTGTGGGTCGCGCGCCGGGTAGGTCTTGAGCAGCATCTGGCGGTAGTTTTCCCAGCCTTCGTTGGTGCCGCCGCGTTGTGCGTTGGTGAGGTCGAACATGTGGTTGATGCGCTCGGCGGTGTAGTGGTCCCAGGCGGCGAACACCAGCAGGTGCGAACCGTCGGTGATCTGCGCCTGGTTCCAGGCGATGGGCTTGATCTGTTCGCGCACGGCCGGGCTGCTGACGGCGATGATCTCGAACGGCTGCAGGCCACTGGAGGTGGGCGCCAGGCGCGCGGCCTCGACGATGCGGTCCACCTTGTCTTGCGGCACGGCCTTGGCCGGGTCCATCTTCTTGGTGGCGTAGCGCCAGTGCAGCTTGTCGATCAGAACGGGTGTGGTGGCGGGTTGCGACAGGTCGCTCATGGGTTTTCTCCGGGTGTGAGGCGCCCGCAAAACACGGGCACAGGTGCGCAGTGTGCCGCAGTGCAGCAAATGTGCCGTCCATCGCTCAGGCGGCGACATCGCTCACGGCATGCGCTGCGCGCTCAGCGCGGATCGGCGGGATCGGGTATACGCCGTCCGCCGTCAGCGCGACACCTGCTCCCAGCGCAGACCAAATTTCTGCAGGTACTTGCGCAGCCGATCGGCGTCGTTGACCACCGAGCGCTGGGTGCGCGAGCGGTCGAAGAGCGTGCGCCCGGCTTCCGAGAGCGTGCGTGAGGCGCGGCACACTCGCACCACGGCCAGCAACTGCAGCTGGTCAAACAGGTCCAGCTGGTCCAGTGCGTCAGCGCTCAGCAGATCGGACAGATCGACAGGGTCGTTGGCCAGCCGGGCCACGTCGTCGGGCGCCTGGTTCATCTGCCACAACCAGCGAAGGCGCTGCAGCTCCGCCTCGACCAACGGCGCCGCAATGCGCCCGCCCTCGGCCAGGGTGCACAGGCGCGTCACGCTCGCGGCCAAATCGCGGAAGTTGCCGCTCCACAGCGCCTCCGGCGACTGCGCAAACCGCAGGTACAGCGCCTTTGCTTCGGCGTTGAAACGCACCGCCCGGCCCAACTCGGCGGTGCAGCGCAGCAGCAGGTGGTCCACGTTGGGCTCGATGTCTTCAGGGCGTTGCGCCAGACCCGGCAACGTGTAGGACCAGAGGTTGATGCGCGCGTAAAGATCTTCGCGAAAACGCCCCTCCATCACGTCCACGCGCAGGTCGCGATTGGTGCCTGCGATCAGCTGGAAGTCGCTGCTCACCTCGCGGTCGCTGCCCACGGGGTAGAAGCGCTTTTCTTCCACCGCCTTCAGCAACATCGCCTGTTCGTCCAGCCCCAGTTCGCCGATCTCATCCAGGAACAAGACCCCGCCGTGGGAGGTGCGCAGCAGGCCCGCGCGGTCACTGGCGGCCCCGGTGAAGGCGCCCTTCTTGTGGCCAAACAGTGTGGACGCTGCGCCCTCGCCCTGCAGCGTGGCGCAATTCACTTCCACAAAATCACCCGCCACCTGGTGGCGCGATTTCTTCAGCTCGAACATGCGCCGCGCCAGGTGCGACTTGCCCGCGCCCGTCGGCCCGGTCAGCAGGATCGGCGCCTTCGAGCGCAATGCCACGCGCTCGATCTCTTCGATCAGCGCGTTGAAGGCGGCGTTGCGCGTGGCGATGCCGCTCTTGAGGAAGTCCAGCGCGTCGCGCTGCGCCGTGTCAAAACGCTGCGCCAGACCGTCATAGCGCGAGAGGTCGAGGTCGATCAGCGCATAGCTGCCTGGGTTGGCGCTTGTCTGCTTCTTGGGTGGCGAGGTCTGCAGCAGAACGCCGGGGATCAGCCGCGACTCGGTCAGCAGGAACATGCAGATCTGCGCCACGTGGGTGCCGGTGGTGATGTGCGTCCAGTAGCGCTCGCGCTCGGGCTGAAAGGGGTATTGTTTCACCCAGTCGTAGAGCACGCCATAGACCTCGCCGAAGTCCCAGGGGTCGGCCATCTCCAGCGGCACCAGGCGCACCTCGGTGTCGGGCGAGGTGGTCTCGATGTCCTGCTTCAACTGATCGGCCAGGGCCTGGTGCTGCCGTGTGTGGAGCAACTCCAACCGGTGCACCTGCATGTCCTCGTGCTGCACCAGCGAGACCGTGGGGCGCCACTTCTCCCAGCGCCCCGCACCGCGCCCGCTGTCGAGCTGGGTGCCGAGGAATCCGATGACGACGGTTTTGAGGTTCATGGCATTCTAGATAAATAACTAGCGCATATTCTAGTTCTGGAGGTGGCCGCGCAAGTGAGCCGCTGAAGGGGTTCAATCTCTTGGAGAAAAATCCCAAATGAAATCAACAAGATTCTGGAGTTGGGCTGAATCAGCGCAAGACCTGGCATACCGGTTGCAAAGGAAGAAGCAACCAAGTTGAATGAACACGTAGAACGACATGGTCAACACCCAACTCTTCCAGACGCTCAAAGGCAAGCTGCTGCCCGCAGCCACGGTCCAGAACGCGGCCGGCGCACCCGCCTACGCGCTGAGCCCTCGGCACCAGCTGGCGCAGATCGCGGCCACTGGTTGTCTGAGCCAGACCTTCTACGCCGACGCCCAGTCGCAGCTCGACGCCGTGACGGCGCTGGCCGCGCAGGTCGAGCCCGCCTTCCTGGCCAAGACCGCCGAGTACGCCCGTCAGTCCGCCTACATGAAAGACATGCCGGTGCTATTGGCATCGCTGCTGGCGGTGCGCGATGTGGGCGTGCTGTCGCAAGTTTTCGGCCGCGTGGTGGACAACGGCAAGACGCTGCGCGGCTTCGTGCAAATGCTGCGCAGCGGCGCCCTGGGCCGCAAGTCGCTGGGCACGCGGCCCAAGAAGCTGGTGCAGCAATGGCTGCTCAACGCGAGCGAAAAGCAGCTGCTGAACGCCGCCGTGGGCAACACGCCGTCGCTGGCGGACGTGGTGAAGATGGTGCACCCCAAGCCTTCCGAGGCCTGGCGCGCCGCCTGGTTCGCTTGGCTGATCGGCAAGCCGTTCGACGAGGCCGCGCTGCCGCCCGCCACGCAAGCCTTCGAGCGCTTCAAGCGTGCGGTGGCCCAGGGTGAAGTGACCGAGGTGCCGGACGTGCCGTTCCAGATGCTGACCGCGCTGGAATTGCAGCCCGCGCAGTGGGCGCAGATCGCCCGCGCCGGTTCGTGGCAGATGGTGCGTCAGAACCTGAACACTTTTGCGCGGCACGGTGTGTTCGATCAAGTCGGGATGACCGAAGCGATCGCCGCCAAACTGCGGGACCCGGTGGCGGTGGCGAAGGCGCGGGTGTTCCCGTACCAGCTCATGGCGGCCTTCAAGGCCTGTGGTGAGAGCGTGCCGACTGCCGTGCGCGAGGCGCTGCAGGACGCGATGGATGCCGCGCTGGTGAACGTGCCCGCGCTGGATGGCCAAGTCGTTGTGTGCCCTGACGTGTCGGGCTCCATGGGTTCGCCCGTGACCGGTCACCGCGCCGGTGCCACCTCGTCGGTGCGTTGCATCGATGTGGCGGCTCTGGTGGCGGCGGCGGTTTGCGCCAAGAACCCGGGCGCCCGTGTGCTTCCGTTCGAATGCGATGTGGTGAAGCTCACGCTGAACCCGCGCGATTCGGTGATGACCAACGCCCAGGCGCTGGCCGCCATCGGAGGCGGAGGTACCAACTGCAGCGCGCCGCTGGCCTTGCTGAACAAGGAGCGTGCGAAGGTGGATCTGGTGATCCTCGTCTCGGACAACGAGTCGTGGGTCGATGCGCGGCGCGGCGGTGCGACGCAGACGATGCTGGAGTGGGAGAAGCTCAAGCAGCGCTGCCCGCAGGCGCGGCTGGTGTGCATCGACATCCAGCCCAACCGCACCACCCAGGCCGTGGAGCGCGCTGACATCCTGAATGTCGGTGGCTTCTCGGACGCGGTGTTCACGATGCTGGCGCAGTTTGCCAAGGGCAACGCCGCCGCAGACCACTGGGTGGGCGAGATCGAAAAGGTCTCGCTGGCCCAGCAGTAGAACGGAGAAAACGTCGTCGCGTGGCGAATGCCGGTGGGACTACATCGTCAAAAGTGTCTCACCAACTGTTGGTCGCCACGCGGGGGCCGTTGAATGAATGATGTTTTTTTGCGCGAATGCTGACAGGACTACATTGGTCCGCCGGGGGTTCGACTCCTCAACCGGGAAACCGGCATGGCATTGTCTTGTCGTCCCTTGTCGCGCTCTTTTATTTGGAATGTCTCGCGGCGAATGCCGGTGGAACTACAGCCTATAACGCTCGATGTCGCGGGTTCGAATCCCGTCGGCTCCATCACTGGGGGGCCGTAGCTCAGTCTGGTAGAGCACGAAAATGTTTCACCATCTTTTGTCGCCACGAGGCACCCTTCTTTTTCGCAGTGAATGCCGATGGAACTACAGGTAGACGCACACGGCCTAGGGCCGTGTGCCGAGGACTGCGAAAGCAGTCTGAGGCGCCCGGGTTCAAATCCCGGTCCAGCAATGGATGGCGGAGGAAAACGTTTCATCACCCCTCGTCACTGCACCCCGAATTCGAGAATCGATCACAAGGAGATCACATGAACAACTACAACACCGAGCAACCCGAAGGCGGCGTGCCCATCAAGATGTGGACCCGCGGCGTGCCTGTCGAAGACGAGGCTAAGCAGCAGCTGGCCAACACCGCACGCCTGCCCATCGTGTTCAAGCATATCGCGGCCATGCCGGACGTGCACCTGGGTATTGGCGCCACCGTGGGCTCGGTGGTCTCGACCTTCAAGGCCATCATCCCCGCTGCAGTGGGCGTGGACATCGGCTGCGGCATGATGGCCTGCAAGACCACGCTGCGCGCCGAAGACCTGCCCGACAACCTGGGGCCGCTGCGCGCCGCGATCGAAAAGGCCGTGCCGCACGGCATGACGCCGATCCGCCAACGTTCGGGGCGCGACAAAGGCACGTGGGAAACCCCCCCGTCGCTGGTGGACCAGGCTTGGGCCACGCTCAAGGACGAGTTCGACGCGATCTGCGAGCGGTACCCGCGCTTGAAGAACACCAACAACCACAAGCACCTGGGCACGCTCGGAACAGGCAACCACTTCATCGAGGTCTGCCTGGACGAAGCGGGCGCCGTGTGGTTCATGCTGCACTCGGGTTCGCGCGGGGTGGGCAACGCCATCGGCACCACCTTCATCGAACTGGCGAAGAAGGACGCCGAGCGCAACAACGTCCACCTGCCCGACGAGAACCTGGCGTACTTCGAGGAAGGCTCGCAGTACTTCGGCGACTACGTGCGCGGCGTGGGCTGGGCGCAGAAGTTCGCGCGCCTGAACCGAGAGGTGATGATGAAGAACCTGGTGGCCACGGTGAAAAAAGTGATCACCAAACCCTTCGAGACGCACGTGGAAGCGGTGAACTGCCACCACAACTACGTGCAGAAGGAAACGCACTTCGGTGAAGAGGTGTTCGTGACGCGCAAGGGCGCGGTGAGTGCGAAGAAGGGCGAGCTGGGCATCATTCCCGGGAGCATGGGCGCGCGCAGCTACATCGTGCGCGGCCTGGGTAACCCCGAGAGCTTCGAGAGCTGCAGCCACGGCGCGGGCCGCGTGATGAGCCGCACCAAGGCCAAAAAGATGTTCACGGTTGCGGACCAGATCAAGGCGACCGAGGGCGTGGAATGCCGCAAGGACGAAGCCGTGATCGACGAGATCCCGATGGCCTACAAGGACATCGACGCGGTGATGGAAGCTCAGAAGGACCTGGTGGAGGTGTTGTATGTGCTCAAGCAGGTGTTGTGTGTGAAGGGATAGGACATGAAGAGCGCTGTGCGCTTTCTGATGGGACTGCTGAAGGATGGATCACAGCGCGTGGTGACCAACCCCAAGGAGCACCTGACGTCTCCAGACGGATTTTTTCGGGAAGCGGCTGTTCTGGCGCTGGTCGACCAGCCTCAGGCAGGCACGCTGCCGATGCTGGTGGAACGCCTGAACGACTGGGTGCCGCAGGTGCGCAGCGCGGCAAAGGCCGCCGTTCATGCGCAGATGCAGACCGACTGCCTGCCGGACTGGATCGCATCGCTGGAGGCCTTGGTGCGACTGGGGCAGGCCAGTCGTGTGGACCACACGTCAACTTTGCAGGAGGTGGCGTTGTTCCTGCAGCGCCCCGAACACCTGCCCGCGGTGCTGGCTGCCTCCAAGGCCTCGAGCCTTCAGGTACGGCGCTATGTGTTCGACATGCAGTTGATGACGGCGCAGGACTATGCGGCGCGGTTTCAACTGCTGGAGGGGGCCCTGTGTGGGGACGATGTGGTGGTGGCGGCCAGAGGGCTTGCGCACCTTGAGACGCTTGCTTCTCCCATCCAGCGGCAACGCCTGCACGGCGCGGCATGCTGTTCGACATTCGCTTCTGTGCGTTGCTCTGGTGTGCGTTGGTTGGTTGAAAACCCCGATGGCGCAACCGATAGTCTGGTACGCGCGCTAGGGCTGGATCCCAGTGCCAGCGTTCGGTGGTGGTGTCTGCGCTGGCTGCGCGCCCACGGAGGGCTGGCGCAAATCGTGAGCACCGCTGAAAACGTAGCCCGGAACGAAGGTGCATCGGCCCGCCTGCGCGTGGTGGCCATGCACTGGTTGAGAGAGGCCGACCCGGACAAGGCCGCTCAAGTCAGCATCGACTGGCTGGACCACGCGCAATCCGTGCTTCGCCAAGAGGCGTTGACGGTGCAGCTGTTGCGCAGCCAGGGTGACGCCAAAGCCCAGTGGCTGGAGCATGCTTTTGACGATCCGTCGCCGCGCGTACGCAAGTTGCTGCTGCACAAGGCGCATCGGGGTCACTGGATGCCCAGCGTTTCTCGGCTCATGGCGACACTGCAGAAAGATCCAACGACCGACAGCGTCCATCGTGTCCTGGCCATGTGCCGCTTGTACGCAGTATGGGACCGGTTGGAGTGCCTGCTGGAGGCTTGGCCGCTGGGCCCGCGTCTGGGTTGCGAGGCGGAACTAACCGAAGCCTTGAACCGCTGGCGGTGGGAATGTGCCTCGTGCAGCCATGGGCCCGACGCTGAGCAGTCTCAACGGATCGCTGCGCTCTGGCTGACCGCACGGCATCAGGTGGCGCCTCATTTGCAGCGCGAGATCGATTTCGACCTCAAGACCTTCAATGTCCTATGAATTTCTCCAACATGCTGACCATCGACGGCTCCACCGGTGAAGGTGGTGGCCAGATCCTGCGCACCAGCCTGTCGCTGTCGATGATCACCGGCCAGCCGGTGCGCATCGAGCGCATCCGCGCCAAACGCCCCAAGCCGGGGCTGATGCGCCAGCACCTGGCCTGCGTGCTGGCGGCGCAGGCCGTGAGTGGCGCGCAGGTCAGCGGGGCCGAGCTGGGTTCGCAGACACTGGTGTTCGAGCCGGGGGCGCTGCGTCCGGGTGAACACGCGTTTGCCATCGGCTCGGCGGGCAGCTGCCTGCTGGTGCTGCAGACCGTGCTGCCGGCGCTGATGCTGGCCGACGCGCCGAGCCAGCTCAGGCTTTCGGGTGGCACGCACAACCCGCTAGCGCCCAGCTTTCACTTCATCGAACGGGCGTTTCTGCCGCAGCTGGCGCGCCTGGGTGTGAACGTGGCCATGACGCTGCGCCGCCACGGTTTCTATCCGGCGGGAGGTGGCGAAATCTGGGCGACGGTTGAACCTTTGCAAGGCGAACTTCGCCCTTTCGACCTGCTGGAGCGCGGTGCTGACGGCGAAGCGTTCGCCGAATCGCTGGTGGCCGCAGTGCCGCGCCGCGTGGCCGAGCGCGAGTTGTTGTTGCTCAAAGACGCGCTGGGCTGGTCAGACGAACAACTGCGCGTGCCCAATGTGCGACAGAACGAAGGCCCCGGCAATGCGCTGATCGCCACGCTGATGCACGAGCATGTGACCGAGGTTTTCACCAGCTTCGGTGAGAAATCGGTCACTTCAGAACAAGTGGCCAACCGCTTGCTGCGCCAGATGAAGGCCTACCAGGCCAGCACGGCGGCGGCAGGCCCGTACCTGGCCGATCAGCTCGCCCTGCCCTGGGCGCTGGCGGTTCACCAGAGCGGTCGGGCGGCCGCCTACACCTGCAGCGAGGTCACGGAGCACACGCGCACCAACATCGAGGTGATTCAGCGCTTTCTGCCGGTGCGGGCCGAGGTGTCGCGCCATGGCGCCAGCGACTGGCGGGTGGTTGTCCTACCCGCTTAAAGGCGAGTCGCTCTTGACCATCGCGATCGCGTCGAACGGGCAGCGCACTGTGCACTTCGCGCAGCCGGTGCAGCCCGCCTCGTCGTGCATACGAAAAAACTTCTTCCAGTTTTCCACCTCCAGCGACAGCACATGCGGCGGGCACACCGCCACGCACCAGCCGCAGCCGGTGCAGCGGGTCTTGTGAATGACAGGCAGGGCCTTGCGTTCGTTCGCCATGGCGGTATGGTGGAGGGCATGCAAGACGACATTCCCACCCTGCGCCGCCTCCTCGCGCGCGACCGCACCATCGCCGTGGTTGGCCTCTCGGCCGAATGGCACCGCCCCAGCTACTTCGCCGCCAAGTACATGCAGGAGCGCGGCTACCGCATCGTGCCGGTCAACCCGCGCTATCCGACCATCCTGGGCGAAACCAGCTACGCGCGGCTGGAAGACATTCCCTTCCCGGTCGACATGGTCGATGTGTTCCGCAAAGTCGAGGAAATCCCGGCGATAGCCCGAAGCGCGGTCGCCATCGGCGCCAAGACGCTGTGGCAGCAGCTGGGCCTGATGAGCGAAGAAGCCGACCGCATCGCGACCGACGGTGGGCTTGATTCGGTCTGGGACCGCTGCGTGAAGATCGAGCACGCGCGCCTGTTCGGCGGGCTCAACTGGGCCGGCGTCAACACCAAAGTGATTTCGGCCCAGCGGCCGAAGCAGGGCTGACCCCATGGCCGACCGAACCTTTCATCCCGAGACGCTCGCCATCCACGCGGGCCAGATCCCCGACGCCGCCACCGGTGCGCGCGCCTTGCCCATCTACCAGACCACCAGCTTTGTGTTCGACAGCGCCGACCACGCGGCCAGCCTGTTCAACCTGCAGACCTTCGGCAACGTCTACTCGCGCCTGTCCAACCCCACGGTGGCGGCGCTGGAAGAGCGCGTGGCCGCGCTGGAAAGCGGGCGCGCGGCGGTGGCCACGGCCAGCGGCATGGCGGCCGAGGCGCTGGCGCTGACCACGCTGCTGCAGGCCGGCGACCACGTGGTGGCGGCAGGTGCGCTCTACGGTGGCAGCGTCACGATGCTCGCGGTCAACCTGAAAAAGTTCGGCATTGAGACCACCTTCGTCGACGCCACCAGCCCCGACGCGTTCGCCACCGCGATCCGCCCCAACACCCGCGCGCTGTTCGCCGAGACCCTGGGCAACCCCAGCATGGTGGTGCTCGACATCACCGCCATCGCCGATGTGGCCCATGCGCACGGCCTGCCGCTGGTGGTGGACAACACCGTGCCCAGCCCCTTCCTGTGCAACCCCATCCGCTTCGGTGCCGACATCGTGGTGCACAGCGCCACCAAGTACCTGGCCGGCCACGGCACCACGCTCGGCGGCGTGGTGGTCGAGAGCGGCACGTTTCCGTGGGACAACGGCAAGTTCCCTGGCATGACAGAGCCCTCGCCTGGCTACCACGGCGTCAAGTTCTACGAGACCTTCGGCAACTTCGGCTTCACCATGCGCTGCCGCATGGAAGGCCTGCGCGTGTTCGGTGCGTCGCTCGCGCCCACCAGCGCCTGGCAGATCCTGCAGGGCGTCGAGACGCTGCCGCTGCGCATGGAGCGGCACTGTGTCAACGCACTCGCCGTCGCGCAGTATTTGAAGGACGACCCTCGCGTGGGCTGGGTCAACTACCCCGGCCTGCCCGATCACCCGCAGCATGACCTCATGAAAAAGCAGATGCGCGGCGCCTCCGGCCTGCTCGCTTTCGGGGTCAAGGGAGGTCTGCAAAAGGGCGTGAAGTTCATCGAGAGCGCGCAGTTCATGAGCCATCTCGTGAACATCGGCGACACGCGCACCCTCATCAGCCATCCCGCCAGCACCACCCACCGCCAGCTCGACGCGGCCCAGCAGCTCGCGGCCGGCGTGCCGCCCGACATGGTGCGCATCTCGGTCGGCCTGGAGCACATCGACGACATCCTCTGGGACGTCGATCAGGCGCTGGACCGGGCCACGGCCGGGTAGTCCGATCCTCGGTCAGGTGATGAGGAAGTCCGTGGCCGACAAGGCAGGAATCCCCACCAGCGTCGCGATCTGCACCGCGGCACCCGCCCCGCTGCCGTCGGCGTCGTAGCTCAGGGCGCCGGTGGAGGTGTTGTAGACCACATGGTCGTTGGCATCCATGGCGAGGCCGTTGGCGTTGGCAGCGAACCGGGTGCCCGCCAGAACTCCGGTGGCGGTGAGGTTGGTGAAGATGGCGTTCTCCAGCTCGACACGGTCACCCGCGGTCCAGTCTGTGACCGTGTCGACGTTGGTGAAGCCCAGGGTGTCGGCAAATCGGAACACGTCGTTGCCGGCTCCGCCGGTGAGGACATCGTTCCCCCGACCCCCGTTCAGCTTGTCTGCGCCCGCTCCGCCGTCCAGCACGTCGTTGCCGGTCAGACCGGAAAGCACGTTGGCCCCGTCGTTGCCGATCAGCCAGTTGTCCAGCGTGTTGCCGTTGCCGTTCAACGCAGCAGTGCCCAGCAGGGTGAGACGCTCCACGTTGTTGCTCAGGGTGAAGCCGACACTGGCCATCACGGTGTCCGTGCCCGCGCCGACGCCTTCGCTCACCACATCTGAGGCGTGATTCACCCAGTAGGTGTCGTTGCCGGCGCCACCCAGCATGGTATCGATGCCGAGGCCTCCGTCCAGGCTGTCGGCGAAGGCCGTGCCGGTGAGCCGGTTGTTGCCTGCGTTGCCCACCATCGTCAGCGCGTTGCCCACGGCGGCGGCGTTCACCTGCAGGCCCAGCGTGCCGCTGCTGTTTGCCACCGCGCCCGTGCCGGTGCCGATGACAACGCGCTCCACGCCCGTGTCGCCTGCGTAGAGCGTGAGCGTGCTGCTGGCCGTGGCAGCGAAACGGACCTCGTCCACGCCTTGTGTGCCCGAGTCCACGAACTCGGCCGCAGTGTGCTCCGAGGCGGCGGACACAAGATACAGGTCCGAGCCTTCGCCGCCATCAAGACGGTCCGTGCCCGCACCGCCGATCAACACATCGTTGCCGTTGCGGCCGGTCAGCGTGTCGTTGCCCGCCAGGCCACTGAGGATGTCGTGACCCAGGCTGCCCACGAAGACATCGGCGCCAGAGCTGCCGGTCCAGTTCAGGTTGGTCGGAGCGACCGGCAAAGTCGGAACACTGGCCACGGCCTCGGTGGCGCCGTAGCCGTCGACATAGCGCGCCTCCACGCTGATGGTTCGACCAACGTGCTCTGTGGTCAGGGTGTAGCTGCCGTCGGTGGCTCCTGCGATGGCGCTACCGTCTGCCAGCCACTGGTATTGCACCGTGCCCATGCCGTCGGCGTCGGACAGGTTGTGCGAGGCCTGGAGTGTCTGCCCCGCTTCGGCCTCGCCCTGCACCAGCACCTCGCCGGTCGGGCCGCTGTTGGGCCGGAGCGAGGCCGCAAGAATCACCTCGCGTCCCCATTGGGTGCCGTCGGCAAACACGATGGCCTGTATCGCATCGGAAATGAAACGGATTTCATCCTGCGTCCCCGACAGCCGCAACACCGTCTGCGTCTGGAACACCGGCTGACCGGAGACCGGGTCGATGTGGTGGTCCTGGACATACAGTTCCACCTGGTCGGGGCCGACGCCTGGCGCGACCACGATCCGGTTGATGTCTTCAAGGTTTGCGAAGTCGTTGATGATGTCAGAACCCCCACCAGCCTTGAGCACATAGGTGTCCGAGCCCTGGCCACCGTCGAGCATGTCGTTGCCCGCGCCGCCGTCGAGCACGTCGTTGCCGTCGCCGCCGTGGATGTGCTCGCTGCCCGAGGCGCCCTGCAGGTAGTCGGCCTGCGAAGAGCCGGTGAGCCACTGCTGGCCCGGCATGGCCGCCTGGAACTGCTGCATCAGCTGCGGGAACTGGGCCTGGGACCAGACGGTGCCGTC
>JBIIQD010000182.1:0-5642 GCA_044342265.1 Hydrogenophaga sp.
GGTCCGCTTGCAGATTGCGGGCCGCCACAACGTTCGCAATGCGTTGGCGGCGGCGGCCTGCGCCCTGGCGACCGGGGTGTCGCTGGCCGACGTCGAGCACGGGTTGAACGCCTTCGAGCCCGTGGGCGGGCGCTCGCGCGCAATCAGTCTCGCGCTGCCAGGGCGCAGCCTGACATTGATCGATGACACCTACAACGCCAACCCCGATTCGGTGGTGGCCGCCATCCGTGTGCTGGCCGAACTCCCTGGCCCGAGGATGCTGGTGCTGGGTGACATGGGCGAAGTGGGTGAGCAGGGGTTGGCGTTTCACCTGGAGGTGCTGCGACAGGCCATGGCCTCAGGGACTGAGTCGGTGCATTGCGCCGGCGACTGGATGGCGCAGGCGGTACACGCCATGCACATCGCTGGCGAGCCCGCGCCGCGTCACTGGACAGACGTGGTCCACCTGGTGGCCCATGTCTGTCACATGGTGTCGGCCGACGCATCGCCAGCGGTGCGCAGCGTGCTGGTCAAAGGCTCGCGGTTCATGCGCATGGAGCGGGTGGTCCAGGGCTTGCAGGCCCTGGATATGTCCGCTGGCAACACACACACAAAGGACTTTCATGCTGCTTAGCCTGGCCCTCTGGCTACAAAGCCTGGGACCCGAATTCGGTTTCCTGAGGGTTTTTCAGTACCTCACTTTCCGCGCGGTGATGGCCGCGCTGACAGCGTTGATCGTAGGCCTCGTCGCAGGACCGTATGTCATCCGCAGGTTGACCTCGTTGAAGATAGGCCAGCCGATTCGCGACTACGCGATGCAATCCCATCTGAGCAAGGGCGGCACACCGACCATGGGTGGCGTGCTGATTCTGTTCGCGATCGCGCTGTCGACCTTCCTGTGGTTTGACCTCACCAACCGGTTTGTCTGGATCGTGCTGGTGGTTAGCCTGGGCTTTGGCGCCATCGGCTGGGTCGACGACTGGCGCAAGGTGGTGAACAAAGACCCCGAGGGCATGCGGTCGCGTGAGAAATATTTCTGGCAGTCACTGATTGGCCTGCTGGCGGCGTTCTATCTCGTCTTCAGCGTGTCAGGCACCAGCAATCTGAGGGTGATCGAGTTGTTCTTCCAATGGGTGATCTCGGGCTTCACTGTGGAGTTGCCACCGCAGGCCGGGCTGATGGTGCCTTTCTTCAAGGAAATCAGCTACCCGCTGGGTGTGTTCGGCTTTGTGCTGATGACCTACCTGGTGATTGTGGGGTCGAGCAATGCGGTCAACCTGACCGACGGCCTGGATGGCCTGGCGATCATGCCGGTGGTGATGGTGGGTTCTGCGCTCGGTGTGTTTGCATACGTCACTGGTAACGCGGTCTACTCCAAGTACCTGCTTATTCCCTATATACCGGGCGCGGGCGAGCTGCTGATCTTTTGCGCCGCCATGGCTGGTGCGGGACTGGCGTTCTTGTGGTTCAACACGCATCCGGCCCAGGTCTTCATGGGTGACGTCGGCGCGCTGGCCTTGGGAGGCGCGCTGGGCACGATTGCGGTCATCGTGCGCCAGGAAATCGTGCTGGCCATCATGGGCGGCATCTTTGTGGTCGAGGCCTTGTCCGTGATGCTTCAGGTGTCGTGGTTCAAATACACGAAGAAGAAATATGGCCAGGGACGGCGCCTGTTCCAGATGGCGCCGCTGCACCACCACTTTGAAAAGAAGGGCTGGAAGGAGACCCAGGTCGTGGTCCGCTTCTGGATCATCACCATGCTGCTGTGCCTGGTCGGCCTGTCCACACTGAAGCTGCGCTGAACCCAACATGAACGCCCTACAGCATCAACACGTTCTCATCCTCGGCCTCGGGATCTCCGGGCTGTCGATGGCGCGCTGGTGTGTGCGCCACGGCGCACAGGTGACCGTGGCCGACACGCGAGAGACGCCGCCTTCGCTGGCGGCGCTGCGCGCCGAATGCCCGACGGCGGCGTTCGTGGGCGGTGCGTTCGACGACTCGCTGCTGGCGCGCGCGGCCTGGAGCGTGATTGCCCGCAGCCCCGGTTTGCCGCCCGAGCAGCTGGCTCCTGCGCGCAGCTGGGCGCAGGCGCATGGCGCAGTCTTTGTCGGCGAGCTCGACCTGTTCGCGCAGGCACTGTGCGACCTCGCCCAGCGCGAGATGCGGCCCTACCGGCCCAAGGTCCTGGCGATCACCGGGACCAACGGCAAAACGACCGTGACCTCGCTGACAGGCTTGTTGCTGCAACGTGCCGGCCTGAGGGTCGCGGTCGCGGGCAACATTGGTCCGGCGCTGCTGGATGTCCTGTCCTTGGCCTTGGACAGCGAACGTGAAGGCGAGGCGCAAGATGCTGCCCGCGCCGTTGCCGATGCGCCGTCTGCCGTGACAGCCGTCGTCAATGAGGTGGTGGCGGACGTGGCAGCGCCGCAGGAGGACGGCATGTCTGATGAACCCCTGCTCCTCGACGCTGCCGAGACTTCAGAGCAAGAGGATGGGCCGACGCAGCTGGTGCCGCCAACCCCACCCGAACCCGAGCCACAGCACCTGCCACAGGCCTGGGTGCTTGAACTGTCCAGCTTCCAGCTCGACAGCACAGCCGGTGGCCCATGGGACTCGGTACCCACCGTGGCGACCGTGCTCAACCTGTCCGAGGACCACCTGGACTGGCATGGTTCCATGGCAGCCTATGCCCAGGCCAAGACCGCTGTCTTCGGCGCGCGCGCACTGATGCTGCTCAACCGTGACGATCCGATGGTAGCTGCCATGGCACCCGAGCAGGTCACGGTCAAAGTGGGGGGGCGCCATCGTCTGCAACCGTCGCGCCCCTGGACCAGCTTCGGATGTGACGTTCCCGCGTGGGCAGGTGATTGGGGCATCGAAGCGGTCAATGGCATGGAATGGCTGGTGCGTGCGCTGGCATTGGATGAAACCCGCCGGCGTGGTCGCGCCCAGGTGGTCGACGAAGAGATTTATCTTCAGCGCCTGATGCCGGTGGACGCCTTGCGCATTCGCGGGCGCCACAACGCCGCCAATGCACTGGCGGCGCTGGCGCTGGCAACGTCGACGGGTGCACCGCTGGCGCCCATGCTGCATGGGCTGCGTGAATACCGGGGCGAGCCGCACCGCGTGGAGTCGGTGGGCATTCTGGATGATGTCGAGTATGTCGACGACAGCAAGGGGACCAATGTAGGGGCCACTTTGGCTGCAGTCCGTGGGCTCGGAGTTGACCGCCGGCTTGTTGTGATTCTGGGTGGCGACGGCAAGGGGCAGGATTTCTCGCCCCTGGCACAGCCGCTGGCGACACACGCTCGCGCACTCGTACTGATCGGGCGCGACGCACCCAGGATCCGGGAGCAGGTGGCGGATGCGTTGCGGCTGGCGGATGTACCAATGACGGATGCTGTATCGATGTCCGAGGCAGTGACCAAGGCGTCACAACTGGCCAAAGCGGGCGACGTGGTGCTGATGTCTCCAGCTTGCGCGAGCATGGACATGTTTCGGGATTACAAACACCGCGCCGAGGTGTTTGTCGATGCGGTGCGCACTCTGGCGGATGCCCGTGGTGTGTTGTTGGAGGGTGCGCTGTGACGACATTTGTCCAACGGGCGGTGCAATGGATGCGTGCCACGCTGGGCACCAGGGTGCCCGGATTGGTCGGGCTGGGCAATGCCATTGGCGCCGATGGCTTGCCGGTGCGGTTGTCGAACCGGACCTACGCTGGGACACGCCAGCGGCCCGTTCGCGAGCTGGGTTTTGATCAGCACCTGGCTTGGGTGGTGATGGCCCTGTTGGCCTGGGGACTGGTGATGGTCTATTCCGCGTCCATTGCCTTGCCCGACAACCCCCGTTTCGCAAACTATGCGTCAGGCCATTTTGCGATACGCCACGCGCTGTTCATCGTCATCGGTCTGGTGGCGGCGTTGATCACCTTCCAGGTGCCACTGCAGATCTGGGAGCGTTTTGCGCCCTGGCTGTTCGCTTTCTCGCTGGTGCTGCTGGTCGCGGTGCTGATTCCTCATATCGGCACCATGGTCAATGGCGCCCGGCGCTGGATCTCGTTTGGCTTCATCAGCTTCCAGCCCTCCGAGCTGGCGAAATTGACCGTGCTGTTGTACGCCGCGGACTACATGGTGCGGCGTATGGAGGTCAAGGAACGCTTTTTCCGCGCTGTGTTGCCGATGGCGGTGGCGGTGCTGGTGGTGGGCATGCTCTTGCTGGCTGAGCCCGACATGGGCGCTTTCATGGTGATCGTGGTGATCGCCATGGGCATCCTGTTCCTGGGCGGTGTCAACGCGCGCATGTTCTTCTTGATGGCGGTGCTGGTGGTAGCGGCATTTGCGGTCATTGTGCTCGCCAGCGAGTGGCGGCGTGAACGGATTTTTGCGTACCTCGATCCTTTCAGCGAAGACCATGCATTGGGCAAGGGCTACCAGCTCTCGCACGCCTTGATTGCCATTGGGCGGGGCGAGATCTTTGGTGTGGGTCTGGGTGGCAGCGTGGAGAAGCTGCACTGGCTGCCCGAGGCGCACACCGATTTCCTCCTGGCGGTGATCGGCGAAGAGTTCGGATTGATTGGCGTGCTGGTGGTTATCGGGGCCTTTCTCTGGCTGGTGCGCCGCATCATGCTGATTGGTCGCCAGGCGATTGCGCTGGACCAGGTGTTCGCTGGTTTGGTGGCCCAGGGTGTGGGACTGTGGACGGGCTTTCAGGCCTTCATCAACATCGGGGTAAACCTCGGGGCTTTGCCCACCAAGGGCCTGACGCTGCCTCTGATGAGCTACGGGGGATCGGCGATCCTGATGGAGCTGATCGCGCTGTCCATCGTGCTGCGGGTCGACTACGAGAACCGTCTGCTGATGAAGGGGGGCCGTTCATGATGCTGAGCGCAGCAACGGGTCGCCCCAATCAAGCGAATGCCACCTCGGGGGGCAGCGAACCGCGTGAGCGGCGGCGCGTTGGTGTTGCCTCTTCACCCTGTGCCCTGATCATGGCTGGCGGCACCGGTGGCCACATCTTTCCAGGACTGGCGGTGGCGCAGGCCCTGCGTGATCGCGGCTGGCGTGTGCACTGGCTCGGTGCTCCCAACAGCATGGAAAGCCGGCTGGTGCCACCTCGCGGCATTGCGCTGGAGCTGATCGACTTCGGTGGCGTGCGTGGCAAAGGCCTGACGACTCTGTTCCTGCTGCCGTTGCGCCTGCTCAAGGCGTTCGCCCAGGCCTTCGGTGTGGTCGGTCGCGTCAGACCCGATGTGCTGGTGGGGCTGGGCGGATACATCACGTTCCCGGGCGGGATGATGGGTGTGTTGCGCGGCAAGCCACTCGTGCTGCACGAACAGAACTCGGTCGCGGGCATGGCCAACAAGGTGCTCTCAGGCATCGCAGACCGTGTGTTCAGCGCATTCCCGAATGTGATGAAGAGAGCGCAGTGGGTGGGCAACCCGCTGCGCGCCGAGTTCATGCAGCAGTCCGAGCCAGACCAGCGTTTCACAGGACGCAGTGGCCGGCTCCGGCTGCTGGTGGTCGGTGGCAGTTTGGGTGCCAAAGTGCTCAATGACACAGTGCCGCAGGCGCTGGCCTTGCTGCCCGAAGACCAGCGTCCTTGGGTGATCCACCAGAGCGGAGAAAAGCAGATCGACGCGCTGCGTGAGAACTACGCGGCCGCCC
>JBIIQD010000183.1:0-5632 GCA_044342265.1 Hydrogenophaga sp.
CTGGCCTGCGACGAGATCCTGCTGGTGGACGACCGCTCCAGCGCCGTGAGCCTGCCCGAAGTGCCCTTGCTCGGCGTGTTGCCCGGCACCGGCGGCCTGACCCGCGTGACCGACAAGCGCCATGTGCGCCACGACCTGGCCGACATCTTTTGCACCACCAGCGAAGGCGTGCGTGGACAGAAGGCGGTGGACTGGCGCCTGGTCGACGCCGTGGCCAAGCCGCAGCAGTTCGCTGCCGCCGTGAGCGAGCGCGCCGCCAAGCTGGCCGCGCAGAGCAAGCGCCCAGCCGGTGCCCGAGGCGTGCACCTGCCCCGCGTGGAGCGCAGCGACAGCGCCGACGGCATCGCCTACACCTATGTGAACGTGGCGATCGACCGCGCCAAGCGCAGCGCCACCCTCACGCTCAAGGCCCCGAGTGGCGCGCAGCCGACCGACATCGCCGGCATCGAAGCCGCCGGTGCCGCCTGGTACCCGCTGCAGATGGCGCGCGAGCTCGACGACGCCATCCTCAATCTGCGCACCAACGAACTCGACATCGGCACCTGGATCCTGAAAACCGAAGGCGATGCAGCGGCCGTGCTGGCCAACGACGCCTTGATGCTGGCGCACAAGGACCACTGGTTCGTGAACGAAACCATTGGACTGCTGCGCCGCACCTTCGCCCGCCTCGACGTGTCCTCGCGCAGCCTGTTCGCGCTGATCGAAGAAGGCTCGTGCTTCGCGGGCACGCTGGCCGAACTGGCCTTCTGCGCCGACCGTGCCTACATGCTGGCCTTGCCGGACGACGCCGACAAGGCGCCCAAGCTGCAACTGAGCGAGTTCAACTTCGGTTTTCTGCCAATGGTCAACGACCAGTCGCGCCTGCAGCGCCGCTTTTATGAAGAGCTGGCTCCCATGGAAGCCGCGCGCGGCGCCATCGGCAAGGCACTCGACGCCGACGCCGCCTTCGCACTGGGCCTGGTGACCGCCGCGCCCGACGACATCGACTGGGCCGACGAAGTGCGCATGGCGCTCGAAGAGCGCGCGTCCATGTCGCCCGATGCGCTGACCGGCCTGGAAGCCAACCTGCGTTTTGCGCAGAAGGAAAACATGGCCACCCGCGTGTTCGGCCGCCTCACCGCCTGGCAGAACTGGATCTTCCAGCGCCCCAACGCGGTGGGCGACAAGGGTGCGCTGAAGGTCTACGGCAAAGGCGACAAAGCGCAGTTCGACATGAACAGAGTTTGATCAGCCCTTCATTCCCTTGAGTCTTGTTGTGCGGTGGGTCTCCCGGTGGAGCCAGCCGCAACCGAACGACAGTCCACCGAACGAAAAACCCGCAGGAGCACAACATGTCCACCATCGACTACAGCGACAAGATCCCCAACAACGTCAACCTGAGCGAAGACCGCACGCTGCAGCGCGCGCTGGAGCAGTGGCAGCCCAACTACCTGAAGTGGTGGGACGACATGGGACCGGACGGCTCGCAGAACTTTGACGTCTACCTGCGCACCGCCACCAGCGTGGACCCGCAAGGTTGGGCGCAGTTTGGCCACGTCAAGATGCCCGACTACCGCTGGGGCATCTTCCTGAACCCCGCCGAACAAGACCGCAAGATCCACTTCGGCGACCACAAAGGCGAAGCCGCCTGGCAGGACGTTCCTGGCGAATACCGCGCCAACCTGCGCCGCATCATCGTGACCCAGGGCGACACCGAGCCGGCGTCGGTGGAGCAACAACGCCACCTGGGCCTGACCGCGCCCAGCATGTACGACCTGCGCAACCTGTTCCAGATCAACGTGGAAGAAGGCCGCCACCTCTGGGCCATGGTGTATCTGCTGCACAAGTACTTTGGCAAGGACGGCCGCGAAGAAGGCGAAGCCCTGCTGGAGCGCAACAGCGGCAACGCCGACAACCCGCGCATCCTGGAAGCCTTCAACGAAGAAACGCCCGACTGGCTGAGCTTCTTCATGTTCACCTACTTCACCGACCGCGACGGCAAGTTCCAGCTCTGCGCGCTGGCCGAGTCCAGCTTCGACCCGCTGGCCCGCACCACCAAGTTCATGCTGACCGAAGAAGCTCACCACATGTTTGTGGGCGAGTCGGGCGTGAGCCGCGTGATCAACCGCACCTGCCAGGTGATGAACGAGCTGAAGACCGACGATCCGGCCAAGCTGCGCGCCGCCGGTGTGATCGACCTGCCGACCATCCAGCGCTATTTGAACTTCCACTTCTCGGTGACCATCGACCTGTTCGGTGCCGACGAATCGAGCAACGCCGCCACTTTCTACAGCACCGGCTTGAAAGGCCGCTACGAAGAAGGCAAACGGGTGGACGACCATGTGCTCAAGGGCCAGTTCTACAAAGTGCTGAACGTCCAAAACGGCCAGCTGGTCGAAAAAGAAGTGCCCATGCTCAACGCGCTGAACGAAGTGCTGCGCGACGACTACATCAAGGACAGCATCGGCGGCGTGGAGCGCTGGAACAAGGTCATCGAGAAGGCCGGCATCCCTGTGCGCCTGACCGTGCCGCACAAGGCTTTCCACCGCAACATCGGCATGCTCAAGGGCGTGAAGGTTTCTCCTGAAGGCCGCGTGGTCTCCGAGTCCGAATGGTCCGCTCACCGCGACCAGTGGCTGCCGAGCGAAGGCGACCGCGCCTTTGTGGCCAGCCTGATGGGCCGCGTGGTCGACCCCGGCAAGTTCGCCAACTGGATCGCGCCGCCGGTCATGGGCATCAACCGCCAGCCGGTGGACTTCGAGTATGTGAGGTTTGGGTAACCCCCCTGCGCCGCTGCGCGGCTTCCCCCCTTCCTGGCGCGCCTTCGGCGCTTGAAGGGGGGACGATGCGAGTGGCCCGGCGAAGCCGGTTCCACCGCATCCCTCGATGGATGCACGCGCTCCGGAGAATGACTTGCGATGCATTTCTTCAATCCCTCGCGCGCCAGCGAGCATGGGCTGGGGTGACCGACGCAGTGAGGTAAAGGAGGAGCCGGCCGCAGGCCGGCGAGGGACACGAACGGAGTTGGTCGCCCCGGCCCATGCGGTGCCACCACGAAGTCAAAAAGCCCTGAGAAGTTAGACAATAGAACTCCCACCCACACCGGCGGAGATAAGCACATGGACATGGCCGTGACCACCATCAAGCAGCACCTGATCGATCCCGAGATCTGCATCCGCTGCAACACCTGCGAAGCGATCTGCCCGGTGGGCGCGATCACGCACGACTCGCGCAACTACGTGGTCGATGCCGAGAAGTGCAACTGGTGCAACGACTGCATCTCGCCATGCCCCACCGGCTCGATCGACAACTACCGCACCATGCCGCGCATCAAGGCCTACTCGCTGGCCGAGCAGCTCAGCTGGGACAACCTGCCCGCCGAACTGTCGACCGCCGAGCGCGCTGCCCTGGTTGGCGATGCCGTCGGGGACGTGGCAGTGGCCGAACCCGAAGCCGAAGCAGTCGCGGCACCCGCACCGGCCGACCCCACCAGCCAGACCACCTTCAACTCCGCCCAGTACGGCGCCATCATCCCGCCCTGGAGTGCGGCCCACGCCTACACCAACCTTTACGGCCCCAAGGCGGCGCAGAAAACCATCACGGCCACCGTGTCGGGCAACCTGCGCGTCACCGAGGTCGGCAAACAGGCAGGGCACGACTACGACACCCACCACATCGTGCTCGACTTCGGCGCCATGCCCTTCCCGGTGCTCGAAGGCCAGTCCATCGGCATCGTCCCGCCCGGCACCGACGACAAAGGTCGGCCGCACCACGCGCGCCAGTACAGCATTGCCAGTCCGCGCAATGGCGAGCGCCCTGGCCACAACAACCTTTCGCTCACCATCAAGCGCGTGCTGGAAGACCATGCGGGCAACCCGGTGCGCGGTGTCGCCAGCAACTTCATGTGCGACCTGCAGGTCGGCGACACGGTGCAGGTCATCGGCCCGTTTGGCAGCAGCTTCCTGATGCCGAACCACCCGCGCTCCAGCATCGTCATGATCTGCACCGGTACTGGCAGCGCGCCGATGCGCGCCATGACCGAATGGCGCCGCCGCTTGCGGGCTCAAGCGGTTGCCAGGGCAGAAGGAAGCGCCGCCGGGCCGCCCCAAGGCGCTTCAGCCCCCGTGGGGGGCAACGACCCGCGCAGCGTTGGAGCGTGGGGGCCCAGTTTCGAGGGCGGAAAGCTCATGCTGTTCTTCGGTGCCCGCACGCAGGAAGAGCTGCCCTACTTCGGGCCGCTGCAAAGCCTGCCCAAGGACTTCATCGACATCGAATTCACCTTCAGCCGCACACCGGGCCAGCCCAAGCGCTATGTGCAGGACGCACTGCGCGAGCGCGCCGCCGACCTGGTGCCGCTGCTGCAAGACCCGAACGCCTGCTTCTACGTTTGTGGACTGAAGGCGATGGAAGAGGGCGTGGTGCTCGCCCTGCGAGATGTCGCTGTACAGGCCGGGCTGGACTGGGAAACTGTCGGCGCAGCGCTCAAGCGCGAAGGCCGCTTGCACCTGGAAACCTACTGAGCGTCGACGGTCGCTTCGGCGGCCGTGAGTTCGCGCAGGGCCCGGTCCATCACCGGGCGGGCCTCGACCGGGCGCAGCCAGCGTTTGGCCATCAGTTTTTCGCAGCTGCGGCGTGTCATCGTGTGGGTGCGTCCGCCGTGGCTCGTGAACATGAACAGGCTGGATTTCTGGCTGCTCCAGACCAGTTGCGCCCGCAGCCATTCACCGCCGGAGAACAGGTCGATCCAGCTGCCTGCCGATAGCCGGTCCAGAAGGGCCGACGGATCGCCCGATTCTCCGGGTGCTTCGCTGGATTCCAGGCTGCCTGTCGTGGAGTCGAGCGCCTCCGTCGATTCGGCAGGGGTCAGCGGCGCGGTTTCGCTGAAGCCGGCGCTGGCCAGCTCGCGAGCCCCGATCCAGGGCTGCACAGCTGGGGTCGGCTTTTGCTGCGACGGCGACGCCGGTGCCAGCAAAGTCTCCAGGGACTGTTGATCCTCGATGGTCGGTTCCGGCGCGGGTGCTGTGGCAAGCCCGTCGACCCGCGCACGCATCCTGCGCAGCTTGAGCACGGGCTCGTGCAGCTTGAGCAGGGCGTCGAAGAAGGTCTGGGTGTCTTCTGGGGACTTGCCCAGGCTCTCTAGCCCTTGGCGCAGCGACATCAGCATGCCGGGCACGATCTGGAACAGCTGGTTGGGCTGGCGCAGAGTCACCTGGCTGTGGGTGCTCCAGAGCAGCTGTCCGATGATCTTGCGGTAGCCCAGCGGGTCTGAGGTGCCTTGCGGATGTCGCAACTCGGCCGAGGCGATGGCGAGCGACCACGGTCCGTACAGGAAGTCGAGCACGATACCCGGGGCGCTGTAGACATCGGGGCGAAGGCTGATCTCCCAGGCGATCTGGTCCGCCAGTTCCTGGCGCCGCTCAGCGTGGTTCAGCGCCTCCAGCTGACGCTGCTGGAGCTGCTCTTGCGATTGGTCCTCGCCCGCCCATTGCGCCCTCAGGTCGGCCAGGGCGGTCGCGAACGGTGTGGCGTCGACCGAACCGCTGCCGTTGAGCGCATGCACCTGGCCGCGCACCGGCTCGAAGAAGGCCTCGAACCCGGGCGAGAACTCGTCGTTGTAGCGGAAGCTGCGCTGGGCGACGCTTTCGATCCACTG
>JBIIQD010000184.1:0-5616 GCA_044342265.1 Hydrogenophaga sp.
TTGACGATCTTGAAGGACTCGAGCGGATCGGCGACGAAGAGGATGTTCATGGGGCGTTCTTTCGGGATCCGTACTGTTGCACAGTTAGCGCGAGCGCGCCGGCCACCACACCCCAGAAGGCCGAGCCGATGCCGGCGATGACCACGCCGCTGAGCGTGACGAGGAAGGTGATGAGCGCGGCTTCGCGGTGGGCGTCGTCTTTGAGCGCGGCGTGCAGCCCGCCGCCGATGCTGCCCAGCAGCGCCAGCCCGGCGATGGCCAGCACCAGTTCTTTCGGAAAGGCCAGCAGCAGGCCTGTGACAGCCGCGCCCACCAGACCGATGGCGATATAGAGGAGGCCGCAGGCCACGGCGGCGGTGTAGCGCTTGGCCTTGTCTGGATGCGCTTCTTCGCCCATGCAGATGGCGGCGGTGATGGCGCTGAGGTTGAGCGCGAAGGCGCCAAAGGGCGCGAGCACCAGCGTGGCCACGCCGGTGAGGGTGATGATTTTGGAGATGGGCATGTCGTAGCCCGCCGCGCGGATGGCGGCCACGCCGGGCAGGTTTTGCGAGGCCATGGTGACGATGAAGAGCGGCAGCGCCAGGCTGACCAAAGCGCTGAGCGTGAATTCGGGCGCTGTGAACACGGGCTTGGCCCACTGCAGCGTGAGCACGCCCGCGTTGAACTGGCCGTTGGCCACCACGAACACCACCGCTGCGGCCAGCGTGAGCGGCACCGCGTAGCGCGGCACAAAGCGGCGACCCAGCAGGTAGGCCAGCAGCATGGTGAGCACCAGCGGCAGCGCGGTCTGCGCCGCCGCAAATGCCTGCAGCCCAAAGCGCGCCAGCACACCGGCCAGCAGCGCCGACGCGATGGCCATGGGGATGCGGTTCATGACCCGCTCAAACCAGCCGGTGGCGCCCGCCAGGATGATGAGCACCGCACACGCCATGAAGGCGCCCACCGCCTGCGGCATGGTGAAGCCGCCCGCCAGCCCGGCGGTGGCAAGCACGGCCGCGCCGGGCGTACTCCAGGCCACCATGACCGGTTTATTGAGGATCAGCGAGGGGATGGCGGAACACAGGCCCATGCCCAGACCCAGCGCCCACATCCACGACGTGATGACTTCGGGCGTGGCGCCAAACGCCAACGCGGCCTGGAAGACGATGGCGACCGAGCTGGTGAACCCGACCAGCACCGCCACGAAGCCGGCCGTGGCGGCCGAGAGGTTCACATCTCGAAAGAAAGACATCGGGGGATTGTCAACCAAGCATCCGGAGCGCGTGCACCAACCCAGGATGCGGTGGAACCGGCTTTGCCGGGCCATTCGCATCGCCCCCCAGTGGGGGGTGACGCCGAAGGCGGCGCGGAGGGGCGTTCAAATCTCGAGCTTCGACCCAAGCTCGATCACTGCGTTGGCCGGCAGATTCAGAAACTCCGCCGCCGCGCCAGCGTTGTGGTGCATCTGAGCGAACAGCTTCTCGCGCCACAGCGCCATGCCTTCGCCGAGCTTGGGCACGATCAGATCGCGCGAGAGGAAGTAGCTGGTGGTCATGGTGTCGAGTTCGCAACCACGACCGCGCATGAGCTGCAGCGCCTTGGGCACGTCGGGGTCGTTCTTGAAGCCATAGTGAATCACCACCTGCCAGCAGTCGTGCCCGAGGGGCTCAACCTCCAGCCGCTTGTCCAGGCCAATCCAAGGCACTTCATGGCTGCGCACGGTGACAAACAGGTTTTGCGCGTGCAGCACCTTGTTGTGCTTGAGGTTGTGCAACAGCGCGTTGGGTACGGTGCCGGTTTCAGCGGTGAGGAAGACCGCCGTTCCTGCCACGCGAACAGGCGGCTCCATGAAAACCGCCTCCAGGAAACTGTCGAGCTCGATGGCGTCCGCATGCTGAGCCCTTGACATCAACGCGCGGCCTTGCTTCCAGGTCATCATCAGCATGAAGACCACGCCACCGATCATCAGCGGGAACCAGCCCCCGGCGAACAGCTTGAGCAGGTTGGAAGCGAAAAAAGCCAAATCGATGGCGAAGAACACGCCGGTGGCGGCCACGCACAGCGCCAGCGGATAACCCCAGCCGAAGCGGATCACGAAAAAGGTCAGCACGGTGGTGATGAGCATGTCCAGCGTGACCGCGATGCCGTAGGCCGCCGCTAGGTTGGACGAAGACTTGAACATCACCACCGCCAGCACGATGGCGGCGAACAGGCTCCAGTTGACGAACGGGATGTAGATCTGCCCGGTGTCTCGCACGCTGGTGTGGCGGATGTTCAGGCGCGGCAAATAGCCGAGCTGGATGGCCTGTTTGGTGACGCTGAAAGCCCCGGTGATGAGCGCCTGCGAGGCGATCACGGTGGCCATGGTGGCCAATAGCACCAGCGGAATCAGGGCCCAGTCGGGCGCCATGTTGAAGAACGGGTTTTTCACTGCCTCGGGTGCCCCCAGCAGCAGCGCGCCTTGGCCAAAGTAGTTGAGCGTGAGGCAGGGCATGACGATGGAGAACCAGGCCAGGCGGATCGGCTTTTTGCCGAAGTGGCCCAGGTCGGCGTAGAGCGCTTCACCACCGGTCACGCACAGCACCACCGCACCCAGGATGATGAAAGTGGTGCCCGGTTGCGCCCACATGAAGCGCAGCGCGTGGTGTGGACTGATGGCGCCCAGGATTTCAGGATGCCCGATGATGTGTTGGACGCCCAGCGCCGCAATCGACAGGAACCACAGCACCGTGATGGGGCCAAAGAATTTGCCGATGCCGCCGGTGCCGCGCTTTTGCACAAAGAACAGTGCAAACAGAACCACCAGCGTGATCGGCACCACATACTGTTTGAAGTGGGGCGAGACCACCTCCAGTCCCTCTACCGCCGACAGCACCGAGATCGCCGGCGTGATCACGCCATCGCCATAAAACAGCGCGGTACCGAAGATGCCGATCACAAGCAGCCACTTGCGCAGCTCGGGTTTGTCTTTCACCGCCTGTGAGGCCAGCGCGAGCATGGCGATCAGGCCGCCTTCGCCGCCGTTGTCGGCCCGCAGGACCAGCAACACGTACTTGAGCGAAACGATGACGGTCAATGTCCAGAAGACGATGGACAGGATGCCATAGACGTTGTCGTGCGTGAACGGGACGTGACCGGACCCGAAAATTTCTTTGATGGCGTACAGCACCGAGGTGCCGATATCGCCATAGACCACGCCGATGGCGCCCAGAGTGAGCGCAGCCAGTGACGACTTGTTCGAGGACACAAAACCGCCCGACCGGCCAAGGTCAGACCTGTTGTTGGGAAGCCCGCCATTCTGCGCCCGGGCTCGGGTCCGCACCTATGCGCGAGCGGCGCCCAGCGAGAACCTCGCGAAAAGTTGTTGCGTTGCAACAACTTTTCGCGTTCACTCGTCGTTTTCGGCCTCGGGGTCGGTCGCTTCGAGTTCATAGGCGGCCGACAGCATCGCCAGGCGGCCGATCACGCCATACATGTAGAAGCGGTTGGGCACGCTGGCGCCAGGCTTGATGCCGGGCTGCGGCAACTGCGCACTCTGCTCAAAAGGCAGCGGCACGAAGCTGGAACCCGGAGCTTTGAGGTTTTCGTCGGTGCTGCGCTGAGCGTGCACGCGGTAGAACCCCCCCACCACGTAGCGGTCCATCATGTATACGACCGGCTCGGCCACGGCGGCATTGATCCGTTCGTTGGTCAGCACACCTTCCTGGATCAGCACCTCGGTCACCGACTCGCCCTCTTTGAGCGTGATCAGGCGCTCGCGCATGGGGGCTGACAGCGCGTCAATGTCCTTGGCGTCGCGCACCGTGACGATGCCCCGACCATCAGAGCCGCTGTCAGCCTTGATGACCACAAAGGGCTTTTCGTTGATGCCGTAGTCTTTGTACTTGCGGCGGATCTTGTTCAGCAGCGCGTCGGTGTTGCTGCGCAGGCATTCCAGGCCTTTGTCGTCGGCAAAATTGACTTCGCCACACTGGTTGAACATCGGCGTGATCAGCCAGGGGTCCATGCCCAGCAGCTTGCCAAAGCGCTTGGCCACCTCTTCGTAGGCCTTGAAGTGGTTGCTCTTGCGGCGCACACCCCAACCGGCATGCAGCGGCGGCAACAGGTACTGCTCGTGCAGGTCTTCGAGAATGCCCGGCGCGCCCGCGCTCAAGTCGTTGTTGAGCAGGATGGTGCAGGGGTCGAAATGCTTGAGACCCAAGCGGCGCTTGGAGCGCTGAATCGGTTCAAGGGTGACCGAATCGCCCCCCGGAAGGTCAAACGTGGTCGGCGCCTTGATGTCGTTGGACAGCGAGCCCAACCGCACGTTCAGCCCGGCCTGGAAAAAGATGCGCTGCAGCTGCGCCAGGTTGCTCAGGTAGAAACTGTCGGTGCTGTTCTCGGGCACCAGCAACAGGTTCTTGGCCTCGGGGCAGATCTTCTCGATCGCGGCCATGGCGGCCTGCACCGCCAGCGGCATCATCTCAGGCGTGAGGTGGTTCCAGCCGCCGGGATAGAGGTTGGTGTCCACCGGCGCGAGCTTGAAGCCGGCGTTGCGCACATCGACCGAGCTGTAGAACGGCGGCGTGTGCTCCATCCATTCCAGCCGGAACCAGCGCTCGATCACCGGCGTGGATTCGAGGATGCGCTGTTCGAGTTCGTTGATGGGGCCGGTGAGGGCTGTGACGAGATGAGGGACCATATTGAGATGCCCCCTGCGCCGCCTGCGGCGTCACCCCCCGGTGGGGGGCGCCAGCTGGGCCCGGCGAAGCCGGTTCCGCGCTGGCCCTGGACGCTGGTGCGTTGCGTGCGGGCTTGAAGTTGTTGGTTGGAAAGGAAAGATTGTGAGGATGTGAGGTCGAAGTCTGGGCTTGCAAGTGCCATCAGCCCCTAACTTCGCCCTCGCCCAGCACCACATACTTCAGAGACGTCAGGCCCTCCACGCCCACCGGGCCACGGGCGTGGAATTTGTCGGTGCTGATGCCGATTTCGGCGCCCAGCCCGTACTCGAATCCGTCCGCGAAGCGGGTGCTCGCATTCACCATGACACTGGCCGAGTCGACCTCGCGCAGGAAGCGCTGGGCGTGCACATGGTCGGTGGTGAGGATGGCGTCGGTGTGGTGGCTGCTGTAGCGGTTGATGTGGGCGATGGCTTCGTCCACCCCTTCCACGATCTTCACGCTGATCACCGGCGCCAGGTATTCCTCGCTCCAGTCCTGCTCGGTCGCGGCCTTCACTGGGGCGCCGGGCACGGCGGCCAGGATGGCCATGGACTCGGGGCAGCCGCGCATTTCCACGCCCTTGGCGGCGTAGATGGCGCCGATCTTCGGCAGGAAATCGGCCGCGACGCCGCGCGCCACCAGCAGGCTCTCGGTCGCGTTGCAAGGGCTGTACTTTTGCGTCTTGGCGTTGTCGGCCACTTTCACCGCCATCGCGATGTCGCAGGGGTCGTCCACATAGGTGTGGCAGTTGCCGTCCAGGTGTTTGATGACGGGCACTTTGGCTTCGGCGCTGATGCGCTCGATCAGCCCCTTGCCACCGCGCGGGATGATCACGTCCACATACTGCGGCATGGCAATCAGCTGGCCCACGGCGGCGCGGTCGGTGGTGGGCACCAGCTGCACCGCGTCGGCCGGCAGACCGGCGGCCACCAGGGCC
>JBIIQD010000185.1:0-5593 GCA_044342265.1 Hydrogenophaga sp.
AAAGAAGACCAGGGCCAGAACACCTGCATCTTCTCGACCGAGTTCTCGCTCAAGGTGATGGGCGACATCGCCGAGTACTTCGTGCACCACGACGTGCGCAACTTCTACTCGGTCTCGATCTCGGGGTATCACATCGCCGAGGCCGGCGCCAACCCGATCAGCCAGCTGGCCTTCACGCTGTCCAACGGCTTCACCTTCGTCGAAGCCTACCTGGCGCGCGGCATGCACATCGACGACTTCGCGCCCAACCTGAGCTTCTTCTTCAGCAACGGCATGGACCCGGAATACACCGTGCTCGGCCGCGTGGCGCGTCGCATCTGGGCGGTGGCGATGAAGGAGAAATACGGCGCGAACGAGCGCAGTCAGAAGCTCAAGTACCACGTCCAGACCAGCGGCCGCAGCCTGCACGCGCAAGAGATCCAGTTCAACGACATCCGCACCACGCTGCAAGCGCTGATCGCGATCTACGACAACTGCAACAGCCTGCACACCAACGCGTTCGACGAAGCCATCACCACGCCCACTGAAGACTCGGTGCGCCGCGCGATGGCGATCCAGCTCATCATCAACCGCGAGTGGGGTCTGGCCAAGAACGAGAACCCCAACCAGGGCGCCTTCATCATCGACGAGCTGACCGAGCTGGTGGAAGAAATGGTGCTGACCGAGTTCGAGAAGATCGCCGAGCGCGGCGGCGTGCTGGGCGCTATGGAGACCGGCTACCAGCGCAGCAAGATCCAAGAAGAATCGATGCACTACGAGATGCTCAAGCACACCGGCGAGTACCCGATCATCGGCGTCAACACCTTCCGCAACCCGCACGGCGACACCACGCCCGAGACCATCGAGCTGGCGCGCTCGACCGAAGAAGAAAAGCAGAGCCAGCTGCAGCGCCTGGCCGACTTTCACGCGCGCCATGCGAACACTGCACCGCAACAGCTCGCGCGGCTGAAGCAGGCCGTGATCGAGAACAAGAACGTGTTCGAGGTGCTGATGGACGCGGTGCGCTGCTGCTCGCTGGGTCAGATCACCCACGCGTTGTTCGAAGTGGGCGGGCAGTACCGGCGCAACATGTGAGCTCAGCGGGCTGCTCGACCGGGTCCGCAGCGGCGAAAGAAGTCGCGGCTGACGGCGCTGATCGTGCACCATTGAGCAGGAGGGGCTGCTAGACTGAAACCGAACGTCAGCCAGTCCCGAAGCGCCACACCCCATGCCGCCCTCCTTCGGATCCACCTCGCCGGGAGAAGCGCTCACGACCGCACCATCAAACGTGCCATCTGCGGCAGATACGCCCGACCAGGAACGAACTTGGCTGCGTGCGCTGTCGGTGGTCGCTATCGGGCTGTTTCTTCTGTTGGCGATCGGCCTGCTGGTGACGCAGCGTGGGGCGGCACTGGACATGGCCGAAGCACAGGCGCAGCGCGAGAGCAAACGCCTGGCGGCCGAACTCACGGAATCGCTGCGGGTGGCGCGCGCCGGCATGGACGTGTTGCTCCGGTCCCCCGACAGAACCAGCCTGCCAGCGCTGGGAGACCACAACCCGCTGATCCAGTCCCTGAACCTGCCCTTTTCCCTGCGTCAAAACCAACCGCTCGCTGGCGATCTGCCCCCTGGCCAGTGGCTGCCCGGCTTGGCCCGTGAAGAGTCCGGACGGTGGGTGATCCCGCTGACCTGGAGACTCCCTCCAGCGGAGGGCGGGCAAACCATGGAAGTGCTGCTGGACCGCCAGGCACTGCTCGACCGGTTCGCTTCGGAGAGCCTGCCGCCTGGCGGCAGCATGAGCCTGTTCCGGGTGGAAGACGATGGAGCCACCACCATCCTGGCACGGTACCCCCTGCTCGAAAGTGACCAGGGACTCACGGTGCGCGGCCATGTGGCCGACGCCTTGGCTCAGGGGCCCAGCGGTGTCATGCAGGTGTTGGCGAAGATTGACGGGGTGTACCGCATCGTGGGCTACCAACGCCTGGGCGAGGGTGCTGAGCGTCTGGCCATGGTGTACGCACTCCCGGTGACGGGGGTGTTGGCCACCTGGACGGCGACGCTGCCCCTGGCCGTTGCACTGAGCTTGCTGGTGGCCGCGGCCATGGCCTTTGGTGCCTGGCAGCTGGACCTCGCCATCCACCAGCGGCGACGCAGCGAGCGACATTTTCAGACGCTCAACCTGCACCTGCCCGACGTGGTGGTGCGTTACGACCAGAACCTGCGGGTTCTGTACGCCAACCCGGCCATTGAAGCGGCCAACGGGCTCAAACCTTTTGAGATGCTGGGAAGAACCCTCTACGAGATCGGTGCACCGTCGGAGATCGCAGCCACCTGGCAGGCCTACATTGAGGGTGTCTTCAAGACCGGGCGAAGCGAGACACTGCGTTTTTCTTACCCCAGCCCCTCGGGCCAGCGCCATTGGGAAGCGCAGGCCGTGCTCGAACCCGCGCTGCCCGGTGACCGACCCACGGTGCTGGCGGTGAGCCGTGACATCACCGAACGCCACGAGGCCGAGGCCCGCCGTCTGTCGGCCCAGCAATTGTTCGAGACCGTCTTCCAGTCGGCTCCGGAAGCGATGTCGCTCAGCGAGTGGGGAACCGGTCGCCTGCTGCTCGTCAACGATGCGTTCTGCGAACTGTTCGACCGCCCTCGCGAGCAACTGATCGGGCAATCGACGATCGACCTGAATCTCTGGCAGTCGCCCTCGATGCGGCAAGACCTCATCGCAAGCCTGGAGCGCGGTGAACATGTGCGCCATGCGGCCGCCAGCAGCGCGCGGCCCGACGGCAGCTTGATTCACGTGCGTTACAGCGCCGAGCGCGTGCAGCAGAACGGTGCTCCGTGTCTGCTGCTGATGTTCCGCGATGTCACACAGATCGAGCTGGACCAGCGCACGCTGGCGCGCAGCGAGCTGCGTTTCCGGCTTGCGGCAGCCCATGGCCAGGTGTGGGAATGGGACTCTGACCGCGGCTTCGTCGAACCGAGCCACGAGTTCTTTGTGGCACTGGGCCACCCGACGCCGGCACAAGATCAGATGGGACCCCGCTTTCTGGAGCTGCTCCACCCCGAAGACATCCCCCGTCTGCACATGGTGCTGCGATGCTTCTTCAAGGACAAGGCCGACTACCAGCTGGAGTTCCGCGCACGCGACGCAGAGGGCCGCTACCGCTGGTTCGACACCCGGGGCAGCGGCCTGCGTGACGCCCGTGGTCATGTCACCTACATGGCAGGCACCACGTTCGACATTTCTGACCGCAAGGCGCTGGAGGAAGCGCAGCGGCAAACTCTGGCCCGCCTTGAGACCTTGACCAACGCTTCCGAAGCGCTTCTTTGGACCAGCGGCACCGATGGAGCCTGCGACTGGGTGAACCAGCGTTGGCTCGACTTCACCGGGCAGCAGATGGACGAAGTGCTCGGAGAGGGGTGGAGCACCCGCGTACACGCGGACGACCTGCTGGATGTCATGCGCATCTATGGCGACGCCCGCGAGGAGCGCGAGCCCTATTCGAGCGAGTTCCGGCTGCGCAATGCGGTAGGTGAATACCGCTGGCTGCTGGATCAGAGTTACCCTCGGTACGACGCCGACAATCGCTTCATCGGCTACATCTGCTCGTGCGTCGACGTCACCGAACTCAAGCAGGCCGAGGCCACCGCCCGCGAGCGCGGCGCCATGCTGGAGCAGGTGTTCGATGTGCTGCAAGACATGCTGTTCGTGGTCGACGAACAGGAACGCTTCGTCCACTACCATGCCGGCCGCCAGGACATGTTGTATGCGCCGCCCGAACAATTTCTGGGTCGCGCAGTCGCTGATGTGATGCCGACTGTGCAGACCACCCGGCTGCGCGAGGCCATGGCCCGTGCGCGAAGCCAAGGCCTGCAGGAACTCGAGTACAACCTGGCACTTCCCGACGGCGCGCACACCTTCAGCGCCCGCCTGGCCTGGCTGCCCGACAGCGAGCACTGCATGTTCCTGGTGCGCGATGTCACCGATCGGCAAGCGGCGCAGCTGGAACGCGAGCGCCTCAACCGGTTCGTCTTTCTGCTGTTCGGTCTTGCGAACCGTTTCATCAACCTGCCAGTGCAGCAGGCGGACGCGGCCATCAACGAAGCGCTGGGCGACATGGGTCGATTCGTGGAGGCCGACCGTGCCTACCTGTTCGATTACGACCTGGTGGCACAAACCGCGTCCAACACCCACGAGTGGTGCGAACGGGGCATCAGCGCGGAAATTGACAACCTGCAGGACCTGCCACTCGCCTTGATTCCGGACTGGATCAACGAGCACAGCCACGGACGGATCATGCATGTGCCGAATGTTCAAGCGTTGCCCCCGGGAGGCCTGCGCGACATCCTGGAGCCTCAGGCGATCCAGAGCCTGATTGCCCTGCCGCTGATGCAGGGCGAACGCTGCCTGGGTTTTGTGGGACTGGATTCGGTGCGCAGCACCCACGACTATGGCGAAGAAGAGACCACGCTGCTGATGCTGTTCGCCCAGATGCTGGTCAACATCCGCCAGCGGGTGGAGGCGGAGGAGCAGATCCGGAGCCTGACCGAGGGCCTGGAGCGCAAGGTCGTGGAACGCACCGCGCAGCTCGAGACCAGCGTGCAGCAGCTCCAGGCGGTCAACCGGGAGCTGGAATCATTCACCTATTCGGCTTCCCACGACCTGCGCACGCCGCTGCGTGGCATCGAAGGTTTCAGTTCGCTGCTGCTCGAAGAGCACTCGGACCAGCTGGACGAACCCGGGCGGGAGTACCTGCGGCGCATCCAGCGCGCAACGCTCCACATGTCACAGCTGGTCAACGACCTGCTGGCCTATTCAAGGCTCCAGCAACTCACCGATCACATCGAGCCCGTGGACTTGGCCACCGCCGTCCAGACGGTCGCCGCGCCGTTCCGCGACGAGATCGAGGCGCGCGAGGGCGAGCTGCAGGTGTCGATGGCCGACGGCGTGGCGGTGAGCGCCAATCCCCAGGGGCTGGCCATCGTGCTGCGCAACCTGATCGACAACGCTCTGAAGTTCACGCCCGCCGGCGAGGCCCCGCGCATCCGCATCGAAGCGCAGACCAAGGGCGACCGGGTGCTGCTGAGCATGAGCGACCAGGGCATTGGCTTCGACATGAAATACCACGACCGGATCTTCGGCATGTTCCAGCGGCTACACCGCCAAGAACAGATTCCCGGCACCGGGATTGGCCTGGCGCTGGTCCTCAAAGCCGTGGAACGCATGGGCGGCCACATCCGCGCACAGAGCGCGCCGGGGCAAGGCGCCCGGTTCGAGATCGACCTGCCGCGGGCTTGAACCTGTTCAGCTCGAGGCCGCCAGCGGCAGGTTGATCAGCAGGTTCTGCGGCTTGAGCTTGAGCAGGCCGTCGGCCGTCATCGCCAGCCCCAGGTAGACCGGTTTGCCCTGCAGGTCGGCCCGCATCTGCTGCGGGTCGTCGAACCGCAAGCGAAACAGGCTGATCAGGCGCTGCAGGCGTTCGGGCGCCACCTCGTGGCCCAGGTACAGGTCGTTGAGCAGGGGGCTGGACTCCGCGTCCAGACCGAGGTGCCAGCGCCACGACGGGTCTTCCACCCGCGCCTCGGGCTGGATCTGCACCGACACGCCCAG
>JBIIQD010000186.1:0-5586 GCA_044342265.1 Hydrogenophaga sp.
AAAAGGGCTTGGTGATGTAGTCGTCGGCACCAGCGTCCAGCCCCTGAACCTTGTCGGTCTCGTCGCTGCGCGCCGTCAACATCAGGATGGGAACCGTCTTGGTGCGTTCCTGCTTGCGCCAGTGGCGGGCCAGCGACGCACCACTTTCGCCGGGCAGCATCCAGTCCAGCAGGATCACATCGGGCAACACGGCATCGATTTCACGGCGCGCTGAATCCCCATCGAAGACCACTGTAGGCGCAAACCCATTGTGGCGCAGGTTGACGGCGATCAGTTCGGCAATCGCCGGTTCGTCCTCGACCACCAGCACGCGAGGCAGTTTCTTCACGGTAGCAACCCCGCACATGTAGGACTTCTCATGCGAGCGTAGCCCCATCCAAGGACCAGCGCAGAAACACCTTTGCCGGGCTGCTGCTGGCGCCCCCCTCCCGAGGGGATGACGCAAAGCGTCGCAAGGGGGACGTTTTTGATCATCCTACGACCGACTCTACCTTGTCCATCGGTGTGTGACGGACGTCCTCGCCCTTGACGACGAAGATGATCTGCTCGGCGATGTTCTTGGCATGATCCCCCACACGCTCCAGCGACTTGGCCAGGAACAGCAAGTTCAGGCTTGGAGAAATGGTGCGAGCGTCTTCCATCATGTAGGTGATCAGCTTGCGCAGGAAGCCGTTGTATTCGGCATCGATCACATCGTCTTCCTTGATGATGGCCAGCGCCATGTTCACGTCCAGTCGCGCGAACGAGTCCAGGGTCTTGCGCAACATGCCCGAAGCAAGGTCGCCTGCCAGGCGCAACTCGGAAATCGGCAACGACCGGGGCGAACCACTCTCGATGATCAGCTTGACCATGCGCGCCACTCGGGCGATCTCGTCACCCGCACGCTCGAGGTTTTGTGTCGTGCGGGAAATCGCCATCAGGAAGCGCAAGTCGCGCGCCGTGGGCTGACGCCTGCCTATGGTAGAGATGATCTCGTGATCAATGTTCATCTCCATCTGGTTGATGCGGTGCTCAGTCTCCAGCACCTGGTCGGCCGTTTCCTGACTCAGGTGCACCAACGCATAGACCGCTTGATGCAGTTGAGATTCGACCAGTCCGCCCATCTCCAGCACATGAGTGGAGATGGAGTTGAGTTCAGCGTCGAACTGGCTTGAAATGTGTTTGTCGCCCATGTTGTTCCCTTTGATCAGCCAAACCGGCCAGTGATGTAGTCTTCGGTCTCGGTCTTGGTCGGCTTGAAGAATATCTGTTCGGTCGCGCCGAACTCGATCAGCTCGCCCAGGTACATGTAGGCTGTAAAGTCGCTGCAGCGGGCTGCCTGCTGCATGTTGTGGGTCACGATGGCGATGGTGTAGTCCTGCTTGAGCTCGTGCACCAGCTCTTCCACCTTCCCGGTTGAAATCGGGTCCAAAGCAGAAGTCGGCTCGTCCAGCAACAGCACTGATGGCTTGACCGCCACACTGCGTGCAATGCACAGGCGCTGTTGCTGACCGCCCGACAGACTCATGCCGTTTTGACCCAGTTTGTCCTTCACCTCGTTCCACAAGGCCGCCTTGGACAGCGCCCACTCCACCCGGTCATCCATGTCGCTCTGACTGAGGTTCTCGTACAGCTTTACACCAAACGCGATGTTGTCATAGATCGTCATGGGAAACGGCGTCGGCTTCTGGAACACCATGCCAATGCGGGCGCGCAGCAAGTTCAAGTCTTGATTGGGGTCCAGGATATTCTGTCCATAGAAGTTGATCTGACCTTCGGCGCGCTGTCCCGGGTACAGGCTGTACATGCGGTTGAGCGTGCGCAGCAAGGTGGACTTGCCGCAACCTGACGGACCGATGAAAGCCGTGACCCGGCGTTCGGCGATGTTCATGTTGACATTCTTCAGGCCCTGGAACTTGTTGTAGAAGAAGTTCAGGTCCCGCACCTCGAGAGCGTTTTTCAACGGCGCTGCATTGTCATTTTTGGCAGCTGAAACCATGGAGGGCGCAGGTGCAAAGGCGGTGGTGGTCATGTTGATGTCCAGGTATGGGGTGTGGATCAGGTACGCACTTTTTCGCGGAAGAACACGCGAGCCAGGATGTTCAAGGCCAAGACAGCCAACGTGATGAGCAATGCGCCACCCCAGGCCAGGTTGATCCAGTTTTCATATGGGCTCATCGCAAACTGGAAGATCACCACGGGCAGGTTGGCCATGGGCGCGCCCATGTCGGTGCTGAAGAACTGGTTGTTGAGCGCGGTGAACAGCAGCGGTGCGGTCTCGCCGCTGATGCGGGCGATGGCCAGCAGCAAGCCGGTGATCACACCGCTCTTGGCCGCCCTCAGGGACACCATGGTCGCGACCTTCCAGCGCGGAGCACCCAAGGCAAAGGCGGCTTCCCGCAGGCTGCCAGGCACCAGGCGCAGCATGTTCTCGGTGGTCCGCATTACCACGGGAATGGCGATCAACGAGAGCGCCAAGGTGCCGGCGTAGCCCGAGAAATTGCCCACGGTAGCCACCGCAATCGCATAGACGAACAGGCCCAGCACGATGGACGGAGCCGACAGCATGATGTCGGTCACGAAGCGGGTGAACTCGGCCGTTTTGCTGGTGTCGCCATATTCGGTGAGGTAGACACCGGCCAGGATGCCGATGGGTGTGGACACCAGCACCGCCAGGCCCACCATCATCAAGCTGCCGACGATGGCATTGCGCAAGCCGCCGCCTTCTGAGCCGGGTGCGGGTGTGTCTTGGGTGAACAGGCTCAGCTCCAGCGCGGCGATGCCGTTGGAGAAGAGCACGAACAGGATCCACAGCAGGGCGACCAGGCCCAGGGTCATCGCACCCATCGACAGCGTGAGCCCGATCAGGTTGGTGCGCTGGCGGCTGCGGTACAGGGGGGAGGTGTTCATTTGCATGGTGGTGGTCTTTGCAATGAGGCTGCTTCGCGCGGTGCGTCAGGTGCCCTTGGCTTTTTCGGCCCGGATGATCATCCACTTGGCCATGGCCAACACCACAAAGGTGATGCAGAACAGCAGGAAGCCCAGGGCAAACAGGGTGTTGAAGTGCAGGCCCTCGGCCTCGCCGAATTCGTTGGCCAGCAACGATGCGATGGAGGTGCCCGGAGAAAACAAAGATGTGGGCATACGGTTGGCGTTGCCGATCACGAACGTGACGGCCATGGTCTCGCCCAACGCGCGCCCCAGGCCCAGCATGATGCCGCCGATCACACCCTTCTGGGTGTAAGGCAACACCACCTTGCGCACCACTTCCCAGGTGGTGCAACCCAGGCCGTAAGCGGATTCGCGCAGGATGGGCGGTGTGATCTCGAACACGTCGCGCATCACCGCTGCCACGAATGGCAGCACCATGAACGCCAGAATGATGCCGGCCGCCAGAATGCCCAGGCCGTTGGTGGCGCCGCCGAACAGCCAGCCCACCAGAGGCATGCCGCCCAGTACCGCTTGCAACGGCACCTGCATGAAGTCGGCATAGAACGGGGCAAACACGAACAGGCCGAACATGCCGTAGATGATGGACGGCACCGCGGCCAGCAATTCGATGGCCGTTCCCAGTGGACGGCGCAACCAGACGGGGCAGGTCTCGGTCAGAAACACCGCAATGCCAAAGGCCAGCGGAACCGCCAGCAACAGCGCAATGCCGGCACTGAGCACCGTACCGACGATCGAGATCGCGGCGCCAAATTCTTCGTTGACGATGTCCCACTCTACATACCAGATGAAGTGGGCGCCGAACTTGGCGAACGTGGGCAAGGCGTTGTAGAACAACGAGACGATGATGCCCACCAGCGCGATCAGCACCAGCAGAGAGAACGATTGCGTGAGACGGTGAAAAACAACGTCCTGAAAGCGCTGCCTTTTCGCAACAGCGACCATGGAGGCACTGGGCAGGTCTGCGGAAGTGGAAGGTGTGTGAGACGGGTTCATGGTCGCAGCGGCAGGCATACAGAGTCCCCGATTAGGCCAGAAAGAAACAACAAATCACCGGCAAACCGAGAGGGGTGCCGGTGGCGAGGGGTCTGCGAGCGCAGACCCCGGAAACAATCACTTGTTGTTGATCTGATTCCAGACGCGGGTGCGGATCTGGTTGGTCAGGGCATCAGGCAGCGGCACGTATTCCAGATCCAAAGCCATCTTCTTGCCGTTCTTGAAGGCCCAGTCAAAGAACTTGATCACTTCGGCGCTCTCGGCCTTATTGGCTGGATCCTTGTACATCAGGATGAAGGACGCGGTGGACACCGGGTAAGCCTTGGCGCCGGGCTGGTTCACGATGGACAGGCCCATGCCAGGCACGCTGAACCAATCGGCACCAGCGGCAGCGGCGGTGAACTCTTCGTCGCCCGGCATCACGTAGTTGCCGTCGCGGTTCTGAAGAGCCATGACGGAGATGTTGTTTTTCTTGGCGTAGGCATATTCCACGTAACCCAGCGAGCCCTTGGTGCGGGCGACATTGGCGGCCACGCCTTCGTTGCCCTTGCCACCCACCGAAGTGGGAGCCGGCCACTTGACGGCAGCACCCTTGCCCACAGTGTCGGCCCACTCCTTGCTCACGGTGGCCAGGTAGTCGGTCCAGTTGAAGGTTGTGCCCGAGCCGTCGGCGCGGTGCACGATGGTGATGGTCTGGTCGGGCAGCTTCTTGCCGGGGTTCAGCGCGGCCAGCTTGGGATCGTTCCACTTGCTGATCTTGCCCATGAACATCTCGGCCAACACCGGGCCGGTCACGCGCAGTTCGCCCTTGCCAAAACCGTCCAGGTTGAAAATCGGGACGGTGCCGCCGATGATGGCCGGGAACTGAACCATGCCGTCCTTGTCGAGGTCGGCACCGGACACTGGCGCGTCGGTCGCGCCGAAGGCCACGGTCTTGGCGCGGATCTGGCGGATGCCACCCGACGAACCGATGGACTGGTAGTTCAGGCCAGTGCCGGTGGCTTGCTTGTAGGCCTCAGCCCACTTGGCGTAGATAGGGAAAGGGAAGGTAGCGCCAGCGCCAGTGATGTCGGCAGCAATGGCGGGGGCCATGACCAATGCCGCCAGAGCGGCAGCGGCGACAGTCTTCAAAAGGGTGCGTTTGGTATTCATTCGGGTCCTCACGGGTTGGAGAAAGGGTTCACAACCGAGGACTCTAGGGGCTGTCTATGACAGCTTTGTGACAAATCGGCGATGTCACACGGGACGGTTTTACAAAAGGCGGGCCATTTCTTGCACATCCTCGGCGAACATCTGGCCCTTTTCGGCCAACAGCAACCGTCCGTCGCCGCCTGCCAGCAAGGTCACGGGCAGGCCCTTGGGCTTTGGAAAGGCCTTGCGCCAGTCTGCAGATGCCCAGGCCGAAGGGAAACCATAGTCTTTGGCCCGAACGTAGGCCAGCGCGTCTTCGGGTGTCTTGTCGATCGACAGCGCCACCATTTGCAGCCCGCGGCCGCCATGGGCCTTCCAGAATGCATTCATCGCCGGACTCTGCAGGGCACAGAACGGGCAGGTGCTGGACCACCAATACACCAGCAGGGGTTTGCCCCGAACCCGCTCGGGGTCGAAACGCCCGCCGTCCAGCAGGTTCACCGGCGGCACCCTCAGCTCGCTACCCAGTGG
>JBIIQD010000187.1:0-5580 GCA_044342265.1 Hydrogenophaga sp.
GCTCGACCATCGGCAGCATGGCCGGGGTGATGTGGGTGGCCCCGGCGGGAATGCCCACCGGCGGGACGCTCAGTGCCGATGAAGAAGACCCGGCGGCCGCGGCCATGTCGGACAGCGTGGGGTGCTCAAACACCGCGCTGACCTCGATGTGCAGCCCGGCGCGGCGCATGCGGTCCACCAGGGTGATGGCGATCAGCGAATGACCGCCCAGGTCGAAGAAGTGGTCGTGGCGGCCCACACGCGGCTGGCGCAGCAGCTCGCTCCACAGCGCGGCCAGCGTGGCCTCGGCCTCGCCCTCGGGCGCGACGTACTCGCGCACCACCAAAGCCAGATCAGGCGCGGGCAGGGCCTTGCGGTCGAGCTTGCCGTTGGTGGTCAGCGGCAGGGTGGGAATGCTGAGGATGGCCGAGGGGACCATGAACTCGGGCAGACGAACTCCTAGCCAGGGCTTCAGAGAGTCCAGTTCAAACCCAGCCGGTGCGTCGCTGTGCAGGACCACATACGCGACCAACCGTGCCTGTCCGCGCTCATCCTTCAAAGCAATGACAGCGGCCTGTGCCAGGGCGGGGTGTGCCAGGAGAGCGGCCTCGATCTCGCCGGTCTCCACGCGGTGACCGCGGATCTTGACCTGCTCGTCGTTGCGACCCAGGAACTCCAGCTGGGCCGAACCATCGGGGCCGAGCATCCAGCGCGCCTGGTCCCCGGTGCGGTACAAGCGATCCCCCGGGGTGTTGGAGAACGGATCGGGCACGAACTTCTGTGCCGTGGCCTCGGGCCGGCCCAGGTAACCGCGCGCCAACCCGGCGCCGGCCAGACACAGCTCACCGACCACACCCAGGGGCGCCAGGCGGCCCAGCGCATCGAGCACATAGGCCCGGTAGTTCGGCAGCGGCACGCCGATGGGCAGCGAGGCGGGCAGCTCGCCCGAAGCGGGCACCACAAAGGCCGAGGCATCGATACAAGCCTCGGTCGGCCCATACATGTTCACGATCTGCGTGCCCGGCAGGCGCTGCTGCAGACGCCGCGCCAGCGTCCCGGTCAGCACCTCGCCACCCAGCATCAGGCGCTTCAGGCCCCGGTAGCGCCGCTCCTCGGGCAGCGCCACCAGGGTCTCGCTGACCGTGTCGAAGAACGAAGGCACCGAGTTGATGTGGGTCACCGCATGGTGGGCCAGCAAGTCCCAGAAAGCCTCGGCCTCCAGCGTCTTCAGGGGCGGGGCGATCACGATGGCCGCACCGCGCAACAGCGGCAGCAGCAACTGGCCAATCGAGACATCAAAGCCCACCGAGATGGCGGCCAGCACCCGGTCGCCCGGGCCGATGGGGTCGTGGTGGGTCTGACGCGCGTGGCTGAGGTTGACAGCGGCGCGGTGCGGCACCCCGACGGCCTTGGGCTCGCCGGTGGAGCCCGAGGTGTAGATGACGTAGGCCAGGGCCTCGGCAGATACATGCCCCTTGGGCAAGGCCCAGTCGGGCGAGGGAACCGCATCGGGAGTGAGGCGGGGAAGGGCCAGATCGGAGAACGAAGCCGTGACGCCGGAGTCGGTGTCGATGAGCAGCTGGGCGTTGGCGTCCGAGAGCAGGTAGCGCAGGCGCTGCTCGGGATAGGCGATGTCCAGCGGCAGGTAGACCGCACCGGCCTTCAGGATGGCCAGCAGCGACACGACGGTGTCGAGCGAGCGCGTCAGGGCCACGGCCACGACCGGCTCGGAGGATGCAGAGGATGCCAGCGCGGCGGCGATGCAGCGGGCCAGCGCGTCGCTGCGCCGATCCAGCTCGGCATAGCTGATGGAGAGATCACCGTCGATGACGGCCACGGCGTCGGGCGTCTGGGCCGCCTGCTGGCGAACCAGGGTGTGCAGGGTCTGATCGGGGAACGGCGTGGGGGCGGGGTTGAACGACAGCAGCGCGGCGCGCTCTGGATCGTCCAGCAGTTCCAGACGCTGACACGGCGTCTGCGGCGCCTGGCCCAGCGCATCACACAGTTGCTGCAAGGCGCCCAGCACCAGCGCGGCCACCTGTTGCGGATCGGCCGGGGCCTGGCTCTGCACCGTCAGGCGCAGGCCGCTGCCATCGTCGTCCACCGCCAGCGCCAGCGGGTAGCCGGTGCGCTCCTCGGCCCACAGCAGCTCCATGCCCAGATCGACCGGCGGCAGTGCGCTGGGGGCGTTCGCGTTGTCGTGGCGGTAATTGAACAGCGCGGTGAACAGCGGTGCGGGCGCGGCCACGCCCGAGCAGCGCTGGGCCAGCGCCAGCGGCGCGTGCTCGTGGTGCATCAGGCCCACCAGGCGCTGGTGCGTCTGCGCCAGCGCTTCTTGCACGCTCAGGTTCGCCGTGTCCACCCGCAGCGGCAGCGTATTGATCAGCATGCCCAGGGCGCGGTCGGCGCCGGGCCCGGCGTTCATGCGGCCAAACAGCACGGTGCCAAAGACCACGTCTTCCCGCCCACTGGTGCGCGAGAGCACCAGGCCCCAGGCCAGGTGCATCAGGCTGGCCACGCTCACGCCGGCGGCCCGCGCGCGCTCGCGCAGCGCCAGCGCCAGCGCCTCGGGCAGGCTCTGGCGCGCCTCCGAGATGCCCTCGGCCGTGCCCTGCACCTCGACCAGACCGTAGGGCGTGGTGGGGGTGTCCACGCCCGCCAGCATCTCGGTGAAGAAAGCCTCGTGGGATTCGGCGCTCACGCGCTCGCGCGCCTGCCAGACCAGGTTGCGGAACGGCACCGACGGCGGCAAGGCAGCGCCCAGCCCGGCGGCGATGGCGTGCACCTCCTGCACCACGATGTCCATCGAGGTGTGGTCCAGGATGAGGTGGTGCAGCACCAGCGCCAGCAGGCAGCGGTTGCCCGGCGCGTCTTCGATGGCCACGGCGCGCAGCAGCGGGGCCTGGCGCAGGTCGATGCGGTGGTGTCTGGGGTCGACCGCTTGCTGCAGCGCGGCGAGCGCGTCGGTTTGTTCTTCTGCATTCAGCCAGCGCAGCGGCAGGCTGGCTTCGCGCCAGACCACCTGCAGCGGCTCGGCCAGGCCCTCCCAGGCCACGGCGGTGCGCAAGATGTCGTGGCGCGCCACCACCTGCTCCAGCGCCTGCATGAAAGTCAGCAGGTCGGCCTGGCGTTTGAAGCTGGCCACCATCGGCGTGAGGTACACATCGCCCTGCGTCTGCATCAGGTGGTGGAACAGCATGCCCTGCTGCAGCGGTGCGAGCGGGTAGATGTCCTGCACCTGGGCGGCGCCTCCGGGCACGCGCTCGACGATGGCATCGATATGCTCCTGCGTGAGCTCGACCATCGGCAGCATGGCCGGGGTGATGTGGGTGGCCCCGGCGGGAATGCCCACCGGCGGGACGCTCAGTGCCGATGAAGAAGACCCGGCGGCCGCGGCCATGTCGGACAGCGTGGGGTGCTCAAACACCGCGCTGACCTCGATGTGCAGCCCGGCGCGGCGCATGCGGTCCACCAGGGTGATGGCGATCAGCGAATGACCGCCCAGGTCGAAGAAGTGGTCGTGGCGGCCCACACGCGGCTGGCGCAGCAGCTCGCTCCACAGCGCGGCCAGCGTGGCCTCGGCCTCGCCCTCGGGCGCGACGTACTCGCGCACCACCAAAGCCAGATCAGGCGCGGGCAGGGCCTTGCGGTCGAGCTTGCCGTTGGTGGTCAGCGGCAGGGTGGGAATGCTGAGGATGGCCGAGGGGACCATGAACTCGGGCAGACGAACTCCTAGCCAGGGCTTCAGAGAGTCCAGTTCAAACCCAGCCGGTGCGTCGCTGTGCAGGACCACATACGCGACCAACCGTGCCTGTCCGCGCTCATCCTTCAAAGCAATGACAGCGGCCTGTGCCAGGGCGGGGTGTGCCAGGAGAGCGGCCTCGATCTCGCCGGTCTCCACGCGGTGACCGCGGATCTTGACCTGCTCGTCGTTGCGACCCAGGAACTCCAGCTGGGCCGAACCATCGGGGCCGAGCATCCAGCGCGCCTGGTCCCCGGTGCGGTACAAGCGATCCCCCGGGGTGTTGGAGAACGGATCGGGCACGAACTTCTGTGCCGTGGCCTCGGGCCGGCCCAGGTAACCGCGCGCCAACCCGGCGCCGGCCAGACACAGCTCACCGACCACACCCAGGGGCGCCAGGCGGCCCAGCGCATCGAGCACATAGGCCCGGTAGTTCGGCAGCGGCACGCCGATGGGCAGCGAGGCGGGCAGCTCGCCCGAAGCGGGCACCACAAAGGCCGAGGCATCGATACAAGCCTCGGTCGGCCCATACATGTTCACGATCTGCGTGCCCGGCAGGCGCTGCTGCAGACGCCGCGCCAGCGTCCCGGTCAGCACCTCGCCACCCAGCATCAGGCGCTTCAGGCCCCGGTAGCGCCGCTCCTCGGGCAGCGCCACCAGGGTCTCGCTGACCGTGTCGAAGAACGAAGGCACCGAGTTGATGTGGGTCACCGCATGGTGGGCCAGCAAGTCCCAGAAAGCCTCGGCCTCCAGCGTCTTCAGGGGCGGGGCGATCACGATGGCCGCACCGCGCAACAGCGGCAGCAGCAACTGGCCAATCGAGACATCAAAGCCCACCGAGATGGCGGCCAGCACCCGGTCGCCCGGGCCGATGGGGTCGTGGTGGGTCTGACGCGCGTGGCTGAGGTTGACAGCGGCGCGGTGCGGCACCCCGACGGCCTTGGGCTCGCCGGTGGAGCCCGAGGTGTAGATGACGTAGGCCAGGGCCTCGGCAGATACATGCCCCTTGGGCAAGGCCCAGTCGGGCGAGGGAACCGCATCGGGAGTGAGGCGGGGAAGGGCCAGATCGGAGAACGAAGCCGTGACGCCGGAGTCGGTGTCGATGAGCAGCTGGGCGTTGGCGTCCGAGAGCAGGTAGCGCAGGCGCTGCTCGGGATAGGCGATGTCCAGCGGCAGGTAGACCGCACCGGCCTTCAGGATGGCCAGCAGCGACACGACGGTGTCGAGCGAGCGCGTCAGGGCCACGGCCACGACCGGCTCGGAGGATGCAGAGGATGCCAGCGCGGCGGCGATGCAGCGGGCCAGCGCGTCGCTGCGCCGATCCAGCTCGGCATAGCTGATGGAGAGATCACCGTCGATGACGGCCACGGCGTCGGGCGTCTGGGCCGCCTGCTGGCGAACCAGGGTGTGCAGGGTCTGATCGGGGAACGGCGTGGGGGCGGGGTTGAACGACAGCAGCGCGGCGCGCTCTGGATCGTCCAGCAGTTCCAGACGCTGACACGGCGTCTGCGGCGCCTGGCCCAGCGCATCACACAGTTGCTGCAAGGCGCCCAGCACCAGCGCGGCCACCTGTTGCGGATCGGCCGGGGCCTGGCTCTGCACCGTCAGGCGCAGGCCGCTGCCATCGTCGTCCACCGCCAGCGCCAGCGGGTAGCCGGTGCGCTCCTCGGCCCACAGCAGCTCCATGCCCAGATCGACCGGCGGCAGTGCGCTGGGGGCGTTCGCGTTGTCGTGGCGGTAATTGAACAGCGCGGTGAACAGCGGTGCGGGCGCGGCCACGCCCGAGCAGCGCTGGGCCAGCGCCAGCGGCGCGTGCTCGTGGTGCATCAGGCCCACCAGGCGCTGGTGCGTCTGCGCCA
>JBIIQD010000190.1:0-5538 GCA_044342265.1 Hydrogenophaga sp.
GCCGACCTGTGGTGCCTGGCCAAAGGCATCAGCTCGGGCTATGTGCCGCTGGGCGCCACCGCCATCTCGGCCAAAGTCGCGCAGGTGTTCAACGACGACAAGAGCGGCCAGGCCGCCGTGGGCCACGGCTACACCTACAGCGCCCACCCGGTGGGTGCGGCCGCCGCGCTGGCCACGCTGGATCAGATCCAGGCGCTGGACGTGCCGGGCAATGCTGGCCGTGTGGGTGCCGTGATGCAGGAGCGTCTGCGAAAACTGGAGCGGACCTGCAGCTTCGTGGGCAATGTGCGCGGCGTCGGCCTGATGCTGGGCATCGAGATGGTGGAGGACAAGGCAAAGCGCACGCCCATGCCGCGCAGCAGCGACATCCCCGCCCGCGTGGCCAAAGAGGCCTACCAGCGCGGCCTGATGGTGCGCATCTCCGGCCCCAACCTCATCCTCTCGCCGCCACTGGTGATCTCAATCGAAGAGATCAACCTCCTGTGCGACCTGCTCGAAGCGTCCTTCGCTGCCGTGGAGGCATCGTTGTGAGCCCCATCAAGGGCGCCCGCGCGCCTGTCATTCTGCTGATCGGTACCGTCGACACCAAGAGCGACGAGATGGCCTACCTGCGCGAGTCGGTCGAACACCTGGGTGGCACCGCCGTGGTGATGGACGTGGGCGTGCTCGGCAAGGGCGGCTTCACCCCCGACATCCTGAACACCGAGGTGGCTGCTGCAGCGGGCGTGACGCTGCAGCAAGTCATGGAGACGGGCGACGAGAACACCTCGATGAAGCTCATGGCCACCGGCGCCTCGCTGATTGCCACCCAGTGGTATCTCGAAGACCGCTTTGACGGCATGCTGGCCCTGGGTGGCACCATGGGCACCGACCTGGCGCTGGACGTCGCCAATGCGCTGCCGCTGGGCTGCCCGAAGCTGGTGCTGTCCACCATCGCCTATTCGCCGCTGATTCCGCCCGACCGCATTCCGCCGGACCTGATCATGCGGCTGTGGGCTGGCGGCCTTTACGGCCTGAACCGCTTGTGCAAGGCGGCTCTGGGACAGGCAGCGGGCGCGGTGGTGGGCGCCTGCCAGGCACGCGCGGCCGAGACCGATCCGCGTCCCGTCATTGGCATGACCTCGCTGGGCAGCAGCGCCTTGAGTTACATGAAGAAGCTCAAGCCGGCGCTCGAAGCACGCGGCTACGAACTGGCGGTGTTCCACACGACGGGCATGGGTGGGCGCGCTTTCGAGGACCTGGCGCGCCGTGGTTACTTTGCGGCGGTGATGGACTTCAGTCTGCAGGAACTGGTCAACGACCTGGCCGGCAGTTGCGTGAGCGCCGGCAGTGAGCGCCTGCTGGGCGCGGGCCGCGCGGGCGTGCCACAGATCGTGGCGCCCGGCGCAACCGACATGGTGGACTTCCCAGCCTGGACACGCTGTCCCTCTCAGTTCGAAGGCCGTTCGGTGCACGAGCACAACCGCCTGATCGCCTCGGTCTGTATCGACCCCGAGATGCGGCGCCACGTGGCGCGCGCCATCGCCGACCGGCTGGAACAAGCCACCGGTCCCGTATGCCTGGTTCTGCCCATGGGCGGCGTGGAGCAGTGGGACCGGCCTGGTGAACCCCTGAACGATCCCGAGGGTCTTGGCGCGTTCTTGAACGAGATGACCCATGTGATCTCGCCCGAGACGCCGTTCCAGCCGGTTGACGCGCACATCAACGACGAGGCCTTTGCCCAAGCTGCGCTGCAGGTGTTCGACGGCTGGGTGGCCGCGGGGCTGGTGCCGCCCGGCGTGGTCGACGCAGCGCCAGCCAGGAAGACCGCATGAGAGCCCCTGCCCAAGCCCTGGTACTGGACTTCGGCGGTGTCATCAGCCGCATGCTGTTCGAGACCCACGACCTGTCGGAACAGGCCCTGGGTCTGGCTCCCGGCACGCTCACCTGGCGAGGGCCGTTCGACCCCGCGACCGACCCACTGTGGCAGGACATGCAGGCGGACAAGCTCAGCGAGCGCGACTACTGGATGACCCGCACCCGCGAGGTGGGGCGCCTGCTCGGCGAGGACTGGGACAAGATGGAAACCTTCGTGCAGCGCGCGCGGGGTGCCGATGTGGAAGCGGTGATCCGGCCCGAGGCGGTGTCCATCATCTGCGCGGCCAAGGCCGGCGGCAAGAAGCTGGCCATCCTGTCCAACGAGCTCGACCTGTTCTACGGCGCCGACTTCCGCAGCCGCCTGCCGCTGCTGCAGTTGTTCGACGTGATCGTGGACGCGACCTACACCGGCATCCTCAAGCCCGACCCGCGCGCCTACCAAGCCGTCGCCGAGGCGCTGGGCTTGCCGCCACAAGACTGCGTGTTCGTCGATGACCAGAAGCGCAACGCCGACGGCGGCGTGAAGGCCGGCATGCAGGTGGTGCACTTCGACGTGCTGCAACCACGAGCCTCATTCGACACAGCCTGCCAACTGCTTGATCTGCCCACCAACGAAAGAATTTCATGAGCACCAAAACATTCGCCTCCGCCGCAGACCTGGAAGAAAAGAAGGTCTCGTTCGAGCAGTTGTCCGAACATGCCTGGGCCTATACGGCCGAAGGCGACCCAAACACCGGGATCATCATCGGCGACGACGCCGTGCTGGTGGCTGACACCCAGGCCACCCCGGCCATGGCGGCCGACGTGGTGCGTCGCATCCGCGAAGTCACCGACAAGCCCATCAAGTACGTGGTGCTGACGCACTACCACGCGGTGCGCGTGCTCGGCGCGTCGGCGTACCAGCCGCAGCAGATCCTGGCCAGCCAGGACACTTACGACCTGATCGTCGAACGCGGCGAACAGGACAAGGCCAGCGAGATCGGGCGCTTTCCACGCCTGTTCCGCAACCTGGAAACGGTGCCCGAAGGCCTGACCTGGCCGACCATGACCTTCACCGGCAAGATGACCCTGTGGCTGGGCAAACTCGAAGTGCAGTTGCTGCAACTCGGCCGTGGCCACACCAAGGGCGACACCGTGGTGTGGCTGCCGCAGGAACGCACGCTGCTGTCGGGCGATCTGGTCGAGTTCGACGCCACCCCGTACGCCGGTGACGCCTACTTCCAGGACTGGCCACAGACCTTGAAGAACATCGGCGCACTGAAACCGCTCGCTCTGGTGCCCGGCCGCGGTCCGGCGCTGCGCGGCGAGGCGCAGGTGCAGCAAGGTCTGGACGTCACGCAGGCCTTCGTCAGCGATGTGTGGGCCAGCGTCAAGGCAGGCGCCGACGCCGGGCGAGACCTGCGCACGGTCTACGAAGAGACCTTTGCCAAGCTCAAGCCCAAGTACGGCGAGTGGGTGATCTTCAACCACTGCATGCCGTTCGACGTGACCCGCGCCTATGACGAGGCCACGCAGTTCCCCGACCCCCGCATCTGGACCGCCGAGCGCGATCGCCAGATGTGGGAAGCCCTGGAAGGCTGACGTCCAACGCTCCGGCCGTTCGCAGCCCATTTCCACAGAGGACACCCATGACACGCCCAGACCCTTCCAGCTTCCCATTCCGCGGCGCCAGCGACGCGGTTCAAGCGATTGAATTCCCGTACCGCCGCTCGTCCGACCAGGACGCTGCCGCCCCAGTCCAACACCCCGTGGTGGTGGTGGGCGCTGGTCCGGTGGGTCTGACGCTGGCCATCGACCTGGCCCAGCGCGGCCAGCGTGTGGTGGTTCTGGACAACGACTACAAATTGTCCTTCGGTTCCCGCGCGCTGTGCTTTGCCAAGCGCACGCTGGAGATATGGGACCGTCTGGGCGTGGGCGACCCGATGGTGGACAAAGGGGTGTCGTGGAACCTGGGCAAGGTGTTCTTCAAGGACCAGCAGGTCTATCAGTTCAACCTGCTGCCCGAGGAGGCCCATGAGCGTCCGGCATTCATCAACCTGCAGCAGTACTACTGCGAGTCCTATTTGGTCGAGCGCTGCCTGCAGCTGCCCCTGATCGACATCCGATGGGGCAACCAGGTCAATGGCGTCGAAGCCCGCGAGGAGAGCGCGCTGCTGAGCATCGACACACCCGATGGTCCCTACCAGCTGGAGGCCGACTGGGTGCTCGCCTGCGATGGTGCGCGTTCACCCATGCGCGGCCACCTGGGCCTGGAGAGCAAGGGCCGGATCTTCCGTGATCGCTTCCTGATTGCCGATGTGAAGATGGCGGCGGACTTCCCGACCGAGCGCTGGTTCTGGTTCGATCCACCCTTCCACCCCAACCAGAGCGTGCTGCTGCACCGCGAGCCCGACAACGTCTGGCGCATCGACTTCCAGCTGGGCTGGGACGCCAACCCGGAAGAGGAAAAGAAGCCGGAGAACATCATTCCCCGCGTCAAGGCGCTGCTGGGCAAGGACGTGGACTTCACCCTGGAGTGGGCCAGCGTCTACACCTTCGCCTGCCTGCGCATGGACCAGTTCATCCACGGCCGGGTGATCTTTGCCGGCGACGCCGCGCATGGCGTGTCACCCTTTGGCGCCCGCGGAGCCAACAGCGGCGTGCAGGATGCAGACAACCTGGCCTGGAAGCTGGACTGGCTGCTCAAGGGCTGGGCCGGGCCGGAACTGTTGCACACCTACGGTCCCGAACGGGAATACGCGGCCGATGAGAACATCCTCAACTCGACCCGCGCCACCGACTTCATCACCCCCAAGAGCGAGATCAGCCGCCTGTTCCGCGACGCCTCGCTCGACCTGGCGCGCGAGCACGACTTTGCTCGCCGCATCGTCAACAGCGGACGCCTCTCCGTGCCGGCGACGTTGACCGGGTCTCCGCTCAACACGCCCGATACCGACGCCTTTGCCGGCAAGATGGTGCCCGGTTCACCGCTGACAGATGCGCCGGTGGCGCGTGCGGACGGCAAAGCCAGTTGGCTGCTGCGCGAAACCGCCCGCGACTTCACCTTGCTGGTGTTCGGGCCGGTGCCTGCCTGGGCGCTGGGCCTGCCCCACGTCACCGCCGTCTCCGTGGGCCGGGATCTGAAGGACGTGCAAGGTCTGGTGCAACAGCGGCTGGATGCCACACCGGGCACCGCCTACCTGATCCGCCCCGACCAGCACGTGGCCGCCCGATGGCGCCAGCCCAGCGAAGCCGCCGTGCGCGCCGCACTGGCCACCGCCACGGCCCACTCCAGCAGCCGCATCCCCGTGGCCGCCTGACCCGCCAGGAGACACCCATGCTCAACACCCAAGCCAACGCCTTTGCTTACGACGACATGTACGAGGCGCTCATTGCCGCACACCAGGGCCTGAGCACCGAGCAGAGCCACGCGCTGAACGCACGCCTGGTGCTGCTGATGGCCAACCACATCAGCGACCTGGGCGTGCTCAAGGACGCCTTCCGCCTGGCCCGCCGCAGCGCCGCACCCGAGGCCGGCGAGCCGGGCACCAACAGCATCGTCGACAAACAGGCCATCACACCCGTGGTGCCCAGTCACGCCAACGCCTGAAGGAGACACCCATGGCACTGATCGAAAAAATCCACCACGTGGCCTACCGCTGCAAGGACGCCAAGCAAACCGTGGAGTGGTACACCAAACAC
>JBIIQD010000192.1:0-5477 GCA_044342265.1 Hydrogenophaga sp.
AAGTCACCACATAAGCGACCAGCCGGGCCTGTCCGCGCTCGTCCTTCAATGCGATCACAGCGGCCTGTGCCAGGGCGGGGTGTGCCAGGAGAGCGGCCTCGATCTCGCCGGTCTCCACGCGGTGGCCGCGGATCTTGACCTGCTCGTCGTTGCGACCCAGGAACTCCAGCTGGGCGCTGCCGTCCGGGCCGACCATCCAGCGCGCCTGGTCCCCGGTGCGGTACAGCCGCTCGCCGGGGAGGGTGCTGAACGGATCGGGCACGAACTTCTGGGCCGTGGCCTCGGGCCGACCCAGGTAACCCCGGGCCAGTCCGGCACCGGCCAGACACAGCTCACCGACCACCCCCAGGGGCGCCAGGCGCCCCAGCGCATCGAGCACATAGGCCCGGTAGTTCGGCAGCGGCACGCCGATGGGCAGCGAGGCGGGCAGCTCGCCCGAAGCGGGCACCACAAAGGCCGAGGCATCGATACAAGCCTCGGTCGGCCCATACATGTTCACGATCTGCGTGCCCGGCAGGCGCTGCTGCAGGCGCCGCGCCAGCGCGCCGGTCAGCACCTCACCGCCGAGCATCAGGCGTTTGAGTCCCCGGTAGCGCCGCTCCTCGGGCAGCGCCATGAGCGCCTCGCTCACCGTGTCGAAGAACGAAGGCACCGAGTTGATGTGGGTCACCGCATGGCGGGCCAGCAAGTCCCAGAAGGCCTCGGCCTCCAGCGTCTTCAGGGGCGGGGCGATCACGATGGCCGCGCCGCGCAACAGCGGCAGCAGCAACTGGCCAATCGAGACATCAAAGCCCACCGAGATGGCGGCCAGTACCCGGTCGCCCGGGCCGATGGGGTCGTGGTGGGTCTGACGCGCGTGGCTGAGGTTGACGGCGGCGCGGTGCGGCACCCCGACGGCCTTGGGCTCGCCGGTGGAGCCCGAGGTGTAGATGACGTAGGCCAGGGCTTCGGCAGACACATGCCCCTCGGGCAAGGCCCAGTCGGGCGATGGAACCGCATCGGGCGAGAGGCGAGGCAGGGTCAGATCGGAGAACGAAGCCGTGACGCCGTAGTCGGTGTCGATGATCAGCCGGGCGTTGGCGTCCGAGAGCAGGTAGCGCAGGCGCTGCTCGGGATAGCCGATGTCCAGCGGCAGGTAAACCGCACCGGCCTTCAGGATGGCCAGCAGCGACACGACGGTGTCGAGCGAGCGCGTCAGGGCCACGGCCACGACCGGCTCGGAGGATGCAGAGGATGCCAGCGCAGCGGCGATGCAGCGGGCCAGCGCGTCGCTGCGCCGATCCAGCTCGGCGTAGCTGATGGAGAGATCACCGTCGATCACGGCCACGGCATCGGGCGTTGACCGGGCCTGCTGGCGAACCAGGGTGTGCAGGGTCTCAGCAGGGTAGGCCGTCGGGGCAGGGTTGAATGAGAGCAGCTGGGAGCGCTCCTCCGGCGAGGCTGGTTCGAGTTCTCCAACGAGGGTCGAGGAGGCGGTCGCGCAGAACCGTTCCATCGCCCGCCGCAAACCGGCGGCCACGGCGGCAGCTTCGTCGCCGCTCAGAAACGCTGGATCGACGCCGAGCTGGAACAGCATGCGTTGCTCGCCGGGCCGGTCTTCCACCAGCAGCGGCAGCGGCACGATGGCCTCGGGCGCTACGCTGCGGATGGCGATGCGGGCCGAACCCTCGGCGGCGCTGGCGCCACCGCCTTCAACCACGGTATGCGACACGCTCACATCGAAAGGCCGCTCGATGCCCTGCGCGCTCACGCCGATGGCGCGGGCGATGGCGTCCATGGGTGCGCGTTGGTGGCGGTAGTCCTGCTCCAGCGGCGCGACGATGCGGCGCACCGCCTGCAGCAGGCTGTCGCCGTGCCGCCAGGCGGCGCGCACGGGCATCGCGGCAGCGAACATACCGAGCACAGCCCAGGTCTGGCGGTCGCGCCGGTGCAGCGCCATGCCCACGGTGAGTTCGTTGCGGCCCAGGTGCGTGCCGACCGCGATGGCCCACAAGGCCAGCAGCGCCTGTTGTTCGGTGAGGTTCGCCTTGGTGCAGGCGGCGCGCCATTGCGCCAGCTTGGGGCCTTCCAATGTCCAGTCCAAGGGCTGCGAGCGAGCAGCCAGCACCGGTCGCCGCGACAGCAGCAGCGGCGGAATTGCGTCGAAACGGCGCCGCCAATGCGCGAGGTCGGTCTGGGCCTGTTCGGAAGCCGCATACGCCTCGTCATTGCCCAGCGTCGCCACGAAGGAACTGCCGGGTGGCAGCTCGGTGGCCACATCGCCTGCCATCAGCTCGTAGGTTTGCGCCCAGCGGGCAATCGTCAGCGCGATGCTGGCCGAGTCGGCGATCAGGTGATTGAAGCGCCACAGCAGCTCGAAGCGGCGCGGGCCGCCGCGCACCAAGTCCACCCGCGCCAGCGGTGCGTCGCCCATCGGCAGCGGTTCGCGCAACAGTGCGGCGATGTGGTCGTCGATCTGCGCTTCGGTCTGCTCCGGCGCCAGTCCGTTGGGCAGCTCGTGAACATGCAAAGGCAGCGATCCCGTGGCCACCAGCCGCTGGCGTGGCTGCTCAAGGTCTACCCGCAGGCGCAGCGCATCGTGGCGCGCTGTGAGCGATGCCAGCGAGCTGCGCAGCGCGTCCATATCCAGCGCGCCGTCGATCCGCGCTCGCCCGCCCAGCAGGTAGGCCAGCGGGCTGGCGCCCAGGCGAAGGTCCATCCAGACCGCGCGCTGGGCGTGGCTCAGCGGCAACCAGGCCGCAGCGGCGGACGCGTCGGTGAACGGGGAGTCGTCGCGAGAGTTCAAGGCAATGTCCGCTCGGTCAAACGACTTCTGCGGGTTTCGTGGGGGTGTTCAGCCGGGCCGCGTGGCGGTCGTACAGCCAGCCCAGCGCCAGAGCGCGCACGATGGCCACCAAGGCTTGCGCAAACAGCAGACCGGTGACGCCCCAGCCCATGGGAAATGCCAGCGCCCAGGCAATGGGCAGCATGGCCAGGCCGGTGACGGCGTGCAGCACGAAGGGCGCGCGCAGCACACCCAGGCTGCGCAACATGCCGCTGTAGAGGATGGACATGGCGTCGGTGGCGATGGCTGCCAGGCCCAGCGGCAGCAGCGGCACCACCGCCACCACCAGCGCCGGGTCGTGCGCCACCCAGCGCACCACGGTCTGCGGCGCCAGCAGGTACAGCGCGGCGGCCAGCAACACCACAATCAGCAGCACCAAAGCCAGTCGCCCGCCGGTGGCGCGCAGGCGCTCTGGCAGGTCGGCCTGCCCCTCGGCCTGACCCAGCAGCGCGGCCACGCGCATGCCCGCCGCGTCGCCCATGCCCCAGGCCACGATCATGGCGGGCGCCATCACCAGCCACAGCGCGGTGATCTGCGCCACCGCCGCTGTGCCGATCCAGCCCGCCATCACCGGCAGCACCAGCGACAGCCCGGCCAGCACGCTGACGTTGGCCGCACCGGCCCAGCCGCGTGCCCGCTGTTCTTGTGCAGAGGCCCAGTCGGTGGCGCGGTAGCGCTCGCGGATGCCGTAGCGGGTGCGTTCGGCCAGCCACCAGACCGAGGCCAGCAGCGCCAGTGCCAGCAGCGTTCGCACCAGCGTGCTGCTCCAGGCCGCGCCTTCGGCGCCCATCGCCGGAAAGCCCAGGCCACCGAAGATCAGCACGTTGTTGAGCGCGATGTTCAGGCCGTTGGCCAGCACCACCAGCACCGCCACGCCGATGGGCTTGCCCAGCGCTTCGAGCAGTCCCGCGCTGGCCACCGCCATCAGTGCCGGGATCACGCCCAGGCTGAGGATGAAGATCACGCGGGAGGCGTCGGGCACCAGGGCCTCGGGTTGCCCCAGCGCATGGAGTACCGGCTCGCCGAACAGCCCAAACAGCAGCACCAGCGTGCCCGCCAGCAAACACAGAAGCAGCGAGTTCTGCCACACGCGGCCCACGCCGCGCTGCGCATCGGCCGCGCTCGCGCGGGCCTGCGCGGCCAGCGCCAACCCTGCGGTGACGAAGACGATGCCGATGTCGATCACCCGGCCCATCAGCGTGTCGGCCAGGCCCAGCACCGCCAGCTGCTCGGTGCTGTGGCGCGCGACCATCACGCCGTCGGCGATGCCCATGGCGGCCACGCCCAGGCGCGAGACGATCATCGGACCGGCCAGCGCCAGGAAGGCACCGGCCTCGGCGGACAGTGAGGGCGTGTCTTTCTGAACCGCAGCAACTCCGGGGTTGTGGTCAGGCATGTTCGGCCGGTTCAAGAATGGTGATCAGCGTATCGACCACCGCCGCCGCCGACGAGGCCTGGATCATCTGCATCACCGACACCGGGCGGCCCACCTCGCGTTCCAGCGAGGTCGCCAGCTCCACCGCCATCAGCGAGTCCAGTCCCATGTCCGACAGCGGGCGCTCGATGTCGACCTGGCTCGACGCCGTGCCGAGGATGCGGGCCAGGTGGTCGCGCAGCACGTCGACCACGATGGGTCGGCGCGCGTCGGCGGGCGTGTGGGGCCATCGGTCGGCCAGGGTCTCGCGCGCCGCGCCGCCCAGGTCCACACCGCCCTCGGGCGCCAGCGGCTTGAAACGCGGCGCCATCGCCGACTGCATCATCTCGATCAGGCGCTGCATGTTGAACGGCGCCACCGAGATCGCCACCGCGCCGTTGGCCATCATGCGGCCCAGCTCGGCCAGGGCTTCTGACGACGGCGTGGCCGCGATGCCCGAGCGCTTCTCCAGCAGGCTGGCGAGTCCGTCGGTGCGCGTGACCACGCCCACGTCCTTGATCGCGCCCCAGGCGATGGACAGCGCGGGCAGGCCACGCGCGCGGCGCCACTGCGCCAGCGCTTGCAGGTAGATGTTGCCCGCCACGTAGTTGCCCTGGCCTGGGTTGCCGATCACCACCGTGGCCGAGGAATACACCACGAAGTCTTCCAGCTTGTCCTGGAGCGTGAGGCGGTGCAGATGCCAGGCGCCGTCGATCTTGGGGCCGAGCACCTTCATCAGCCGCTCGCGGTTGAGCAGCAACAGGGGCGCGTCGTCCAGCACCATGGCCGAGTGCAGCACGCCGCGCAGCGGCGGTAGCGTGGCACGCACCTCGTTCAGCACCTTCTCCAGCGCCTGGGCGTTGCCGACGTCGGCGGCGAAGGCGCGCACGGTGGCGCCCATGGCCTCCATCGCGGCGATGCCCGCTTTGGCCTCGTCGCTGGTGGCACCGCTGCGGCTGACCAGCGCCATGGAGCGGGCGCCCTGTTTCACCATCCAGATTGCGGTGGCCAGACCAAAACCGCCCAGACCGCCGGTCACCAGGTAGGTGCCGTTGGGGTTGGCGTGCCACTGTTCGGCCACCGGTTGCAAGGCCGGGGTCTGCGTATCGGGCAGGGTCACCACGATCTTGCCCACGTGGCGCGACTGCTGCATCAGACGGAACGCCCGCGACGCACGCTCGATCGGCAAGGCCTGGTGCGGCAGCGGCCGCAGCTTGCCTTCAGCCACCAGCGCTGAGA
>JBIIQD010000193.1:0-5468 GCA_044342265.1 Hydrogenophaga sp.
CACTGACCGGGGGTGACGTGTCGGTGGCGGCGGTGGCCTTTCTCGGCGCCACCGCTCTCCTGGGCTTCTGGCTGGTGAACTACCCCTGGGGCAAGCTGTTCCTGGGCGACGGCGGTGCCTACTTCACTGGCTTTGTGCTGGCCTGGCTGGCGGTGCTGATTCCTGCCCGCAACCCCGCCATCTCACCGTGGGCCTGCCTGCTTGTTTGCGGCTACCCGATTATCGAAGTGCTCTACAGCATCGTGCGCCGCCTCGTCAACCGCATGTCCCCGGGGGACCCCGACAGCAAACACCTGCACAGCCTACTGGCCACACACCTCATCAAGCGGCACTTGGTAGGGCTTCCGCACAACCTCCAGAACGCCGCCGTTGCGCCGTTCATCTGGCTTTTTGTCGTGGGACTGATCATGGTGGCGTTGGCCTTCCGGGGATCCACCGAACACCTGGTGCTCTGGTTCGTCGGTGCTGTCGTCCTCTATCATTTCACCTACCGCGCGTTGCGCAGTATCCCTCTGTCGACAGTTGCTCCAGGCGAGCTCACCGGCAAGACCGCTGGCGCCGCCGACTGAGAAAAGCTCTCTAGCCGCCAGGCGCGGCAAGGCGAACCCGTCAAACGTGCGCGCCTCGGGGCCTAACCGTCGGGGACCTGCGGGCTCACTTCGTACACTTCTCCTCATGCAACTTCAGGACATTCAACTCTGCGTCATCGGCCTGGGTTACGTCGGCCTGCCCTTGGCCGCTGAATTCGGCAAGCACCGCAGCGTGCTCGGCTTTGACATCAACCAGGCCCGCATCAGCGAACTGCGCGAGGGCCGCGACCACACCCTCGAAGTGAGCACCGAAGAGTTGGTGCAATCCGCTCGACTCCGGTTCTCCGCAGAGCCCGCTGACCTCAAGGCCTGCAACGTCTTCATCGTTACCGTCCCGACGCCGATCGACGAACACAAGCAGCCCGACCTCACCCCGCTGGTCAAAGCCAGCGAAACCATTGGCAAGGTGCTCAAGCGCGGCGACATCGTGGTGTACGAATCCACCGTCTACCCCGGTGCCACCGAAGAAGTCTGCGTGCCCGTGCTGGAAAAGTTCAGCGGCCTCACCTTCAACGCCGACTTCTTCGCCGGCTACAGCCCCGAGCGCATCAACCCCGGCGACAAGGAACACCGCGTCACCACCATCAAGAAAGTCACCAGCGGCTCCACCCCCGAAGTCGCCGAACTGGTCGACCAGCTCTACGCCAGCATCATCACCGCCGGCACCCACAAAGCCCCCAGCATCCGCGTGGCCGAAGCCGCCAAGGTCATTGAAAACACCCAGCGCGACGTCAACATCGCGCTCATCAACGAACTGGCGCTGATCTTCAACCGCTTGGGGCTAGACACCGAAGCCGTGCTGCAGGCTGCCGGCACCAAGTGGAACTTCCTGCCCTTCCGCCCCGGGCTGGTCGGCGGCCACTGCATTGGCGTTGACCCCTACTACCTGACCCACAAGGCCCAGGCCATCGGCTACCACCCCGAAATCATCCTGGCCGGCCGGCGCCTGAACGACAGCATGGGCGCCTACGTCGTCACCCAGCTCGTCAAGCGCATGACCCAGCGCCGCATGCCCGTGCAGGGCGCCCGCGTGCTCGTCATGGGTCTGAGCTTCAAGGAAAACTGCCCCGACCTGCGCAACACCCGCATCGTCGACATCCTCAAGGAGCTGAAGGAGTACGACGTCACCGCCGACGTCTACGACCCCTGGGTCGACCCGCAGGAAGCGCAGCACGAATACGGCATCACCCCCGTCGCCCAGCCCGCCGCCGGCGAATACGACGCCATCATCCTGGCCGTCGCCCACCGCGAATTCAAGGCCATGGGTCTGCAGGCCGTGCGCGCGCTCGGCAAACCCGAGCACCTTTTGTACGACCTGAAGTACGTCTTTCGCTCCGACGAATCGGACCTGCGGCTGTGAGTGCCACGCCCGCCTACGAGCAGCTCCAGGCCCAGCTGCGCAGCCAACCCCGCACCTGGCTCGTCACCGGCGTCGCCGGTTTCATCGGCAGCAACCTGCTGGAAACCCTGCTCAAGCTCGACCAGCGCGTGGTCGGCCTGGACAACTTTGCCACCGGCCACCGCCACAACCTCGACGAAGTGCGCAGCCTCGTCAGCCCGCTGCAGTGGGCGCGTTTCGACTTCATCGAAGGCGACATACGCCACCTCCCCGATTGCGAAAAAGCCTGCCAGGGGGTCGACCACGTGCTGCACCAGGCCGCACTGGGCAGCGTGCCGCGCAGCCTGGAAGACCCCATCGCCACCAACGCCGCCAACGTCACCGGCTTCCTCAACATGCTGGTGGCCGCGCGCGACGCGAAGGTCAAGAGCTTCACCTACGCCGCCAGCAGCAGCACCTACGGCGACCACCCCGGCCTGCCCAAGGTGGAAGACCACATCGGCAAACCGCTCAGCCCCTACGCGGTGACCAAATATGTGAACGAGCTCTACGCCGACGTGTTCGCCCGCAGCTACGGCTTCCACAGCATCGGTCTGCGCTATTTCAACGTCTTCGGCCCGCGCCAGGACCCCAACGGCGCCTACGCAGCCGTCATCCCCAAATGGACCGCCGCCCTGCTCAAGGGCGAAACCGTGTTCATCAACGGCGACGGCGAAACCAGCCGCGACTTCTGCTTCGTGGACAACGCCGTGCAGGCCAACCTGCTGGCCGCCACCACGACCCAGCCCGAAGCGCGCAACCAGGTCTACAACGTCGCCGTGGGCGACCGCACCACGCTCAACGACCTGTTCCGGCTGATCCGCGACACACTTGTGCCCCACGGCGTGGTGCCCGACATCGAACCCACCTACCGCGACTTCCGGGCCGGCGACGTGCGCCACAGCCTGGCCGACGTGAGCAAGGCCCACGGCCTGCTGGGGTATGCGCCCACGCACCGGCTGCCGGACGGGGTGGGGGTGGCGATGCCTTGGTATGTGGCACGGGAAACGCGTTGATTCGGCATGGCGGAATCCGCTTACCGTTCTGACATTGACGGCTTAAGAGCAGTCGCAGTTCTCTCGGTAGTTATCCATCATCTTTCTCCGGACCTCTTACCCGGAGGCTACGTCGGTGTAGACGTTTTCTTTGTCATCTCGGGATACCTGATCACGGGCATCATCAGCCGTGAAATGGCAGAGGGTAGGTTCTCGTTCTTGAGGTTCTACGAGCGACGAACGCGGCGGATCTTTCCCGCGTTGTTCGCGATGCTGGCGCTCACGTTGATCGCCAGCTATTGGCTACTTTTGCCAAGTGACCTCGTTGCGACACTACGCGGTGCACTTGGAACACTGTTTTTCTCATCGAACATCGTGTTCTGGCGAGACTTGGCTCGCGGTTACTTTGCTGCGACCGACGCATCGTTGAATCCGCTGCTACACACATGGTCGTTGTCGGTGGAAGAGCAGTTCTATCTGCTGTTCCCTGTGCTGCTCCTGCTGTGCTACCGATACGCGCGCAACTACACGATTCTTGTCTTGCTTCTTTGCTGCTTGGCGTCGGTAGCGTCTGCAGCCTTGCTTTTGAAGTCAAAAAGTGTGGCTGTGTTTTTTTTGTCCCCGTTCAGGGCTTGGGAACTGCTTGTGGGTTCCTTGCTTGCGCTGAACGCGGTTCCTTTGTTGAAGTCTCGATTCATAAGGGACGCTGCAGCCTCAATTGGTTTGCTTGCCATTGCTGCCTCTCTCGTGCTGTACGACACCGAAACACCTTTCCCGGGACTTTCTGCCCTGCTTCCCGTATTGGGGGCTGCGGCCATCATCCATGCAGGGGCAAGTGGTGACAGCATGGTGGGGCGTATCCTGAGTTTGCGCCCGTTGACCTACCTTGGGTTGATCTCCTACTCCTTGTATCTATGGCACTGGCCGATCATCGTGCTGGCTCGATACGCTTCCGGAATGGACCCGCTGAAGCATCAGTTGCACTGGCTTTTCCTCGTGTCTCTGTTGATGGCGATTCTGTCCTATCACTTCGTTGAGCAGCCGTTCCGGCGCGGTTGGACTGTGACTCGGCGGCAGCTGTTTGCTGCAGCCACGGCGTGCACTTTGGGACTGACTGGGTGGGTTGCGGTAGGCCTTGTGCAGGGAGGGCAACCGCTCAGGTATGACGATGCGGTTCTACAGCTGGATGCTGCGCGCACGCCGGAAATTCCATTCAAGGACTGCTCGGATAGACCAGTGGAAAAGGCGTGCCAATTAGGCAATTCCGACAGTAGTCCCAGTGTCTTGGTTTGGGGCGATAGCCATGCACTTGCTTGGGCGCCTGCACTGGACGAAGTTCTGGCGCAAAGGGGGTGGAGTGCAACGTTGGCCACTCACTCAGCCTGCCCACCTCTGCTTGGGGTCAGTAGCAAGACCAGAGCGGCGTGTCAGCGCCAAAACCTTGATGTGGAAATCTATTTGAAGGCCAATCCGGCCGTAAGAACAGTAGTGCTGTCCGCCTACTGGAGTACTTACTTCCGTGAAGGGGGACCGCTGGCCATCAAGGAGGCAGGTACTTCGAAGGACGGGATACTTGCTGCTGCTACCGCACTGGAGACCACCATTCCCCGACTGCTCGGTCTAGGCCTGAACGTTGTCGTCATTGGTCCGGTACCTGTGTACGACCAAAGCGTGCCGTTGGTTCTTGCATTGGAACGCGCAACAGGGAATCGTTGGCTGACTGTCAGCGCAACAGAACAGTGGTCAAAGCATCGCACCTTCTTTGAGATTGCCCGAACCGTCAAATGGGAGGAGTCCAACTCCTTTCGACTTCTTGACCCGATTGAGTGGTTCTGCACGCCTACTTGCGCACTCGGCAAAGATGTCGTGCCCTGGTACCGGGACTCGCACCATTTGAGTGTCGCTGGTGCCAAGGCCATGGGTAGCCGGTTGCTGCCCGTACTTGAGTTCGCCGGTGCGCAAAGCGGACGAGGTTCCTTCGAACCTGATGGGGCGGCACGATGATCCAGCGCGTGCGCTCCTTTCTCAAGCGTCCCGGCCTAGGCCCTCAGCTGGTCAAGGCGAGCACGGGCAGCGCGGGCTTGCGGGTTGCGGGCATGCTGTTTGGCTTTCTGTCCGGCGTACAGCTGGCGCGGGGGCTTGGTGCTGATGGCTACGGCATATACGGACTGGCAATGTCCGTCATAGCACTCATGTCGGTCGTCACAGAGTTTGGGCTTCCACAACTCCTGACCCGTGAGGTGGCCGCCGCGCAAGTACATCACCAGTGGGAGAGGGTGCGAGGCATCCTCGTCTGGTCGACAAGAGTGGTGTTGCTCACGTCGGCTCTTTCTCTGGCTTTTGTCATTGGATGGCTGTATTTCTCGGGCCGCCTGACCGGATCCGAGTTTGGCTGGACATTGCTCGCTGGCGTGTTGCTGGTGCCTCTGGTCGCGGAGGGAAAAATCCGCGCTGCTGCTCTGCGCGGCATGCAGATCATTGTTCGCAGCCAAATACCGGAAACTT
>JBIIQD010000194.1:0-5464 GCA_044342265.1 Hydrogenophaga sp.
CCGCCTGCCGGCCACACCGTGGCCTGGGTGGCGGTGGCCAGCGGACTGCTGCGGGCCAGTGAACCGATTGCAACCGGCGAGCTCGTCAGCTTTGCCGCTTCAGAAACCGCCATCGACTTCATCGCAGAGACCGACACGCGCTTCGTGCTGGGCTCTGCCGTGCCGCACCCCCATCCGCTGGTGATGGGCACGTACTCCGTGCACACCAGTGCCGATGCGCTGGCCCGTGGCGAAACCGAAATTCGCCGTATCCGGCAGAGCCTGCGTGCCGCGGGCCAGCTCGGCTGATGGACGAATCGCAGGCAGGCAGCAGAAGCCTGAGCAGATCAACCCTTGAACGTTTTCCTTTACCCAACCCCAACCCAATGAAAGACAACATCATGACCATCGGCATCATCGGTTCCGGCGCACTCGGCAGCAACGTAGCACGGGCGCTCGCCAAAAAAGGCATTTCAGCCACCATCTCCACCCGCCGCGGGCCCGAGTCACTGGCGCCGCTGGTGGCTGAACTCGGCGGCTCCATCAAGGCCGGCACCGTGGCGGAAGCGGCCTCGGCCGACATCGTGCTCATCGCCGTGCGCTGGACCGACCTGGACACCGCATTGAAGGGCCTGCCCGCCTGGAACAACCGCATCGTCATCGACGGCACCAACCCCGTCGAGTTCCTGGACCCCAACTCGCCCGATGCCAAGGACCCGAGCAACCCGCTGGCCGCCTACGGCATCAAGGCCATCGACCTGGGTGGCCGTTCGTCGAGTGAGGTGGTTCGCGAGATGTTGCCCGGTGCACGCGTCGTCAAGGCACTGAACCACCTCGACGTGAATGTGCTGGCGCAGCCCGAGGTGTCCGGCGGCCAGCGCGTGCAGTTCTACGCCGGCGACGACGCCGACGCCAAGCTGGCCGTGCGCCAGGTGCTCGAAGCCATCGGCTACTTCCCGGTAGATCTCGGCTCGCTGGCCGCAGGCGGCCAGCTGTCGCAGTTGCCCTTTGGCAGCCTGTCCGCCACCAACTTCATCAAGATTTAAGCGTCGCATCGGTGATGCTGGCGCGCGCATGCTGCGTCAGTTCATCGTGCCATCCACGTCTACTTAAAAGGATTCATCCGTGAACACGCCCCTGAATACGGAACAAAAAAGCTCTGGTGCCAAAGGTGCCAGCCGACGGCAACTGATGACTGCAGCAACGCTGGCGCTCGCCGCATTCGCTGCACCCGCCCAAGCCCAGAACTCGGGCCAAGGCCAGACGGCACCGCAAGTGCTCAAGCGCGCCATGGACCTCTTTCTCGCCAAGGACATGAAGGGCTGGTCGGAGCTGTGCGACGAGAACGTTGTCGTCGAGTTGCCTTTCTCGCCGGACCCCGCGGGCAGGAGGATCGTCGGCCGCGCAGCCATCTACGCTTTCCTGAAGGACTACCCGAAGGCCATCGACATCAAGTCCCTGCCGACGCTGAAGATCCACGCCACCGAAGACCCCAACGTGGCCATCGCCGAGTGGAGCGTCTCTGGCAGCGTCATCAGCAATGGCAACCCCTACGAGTTGAGCTACGCCACGGTGGTGACGGTCCGCAACGGGCTGATCGTCAACTACCGCGAGTACTTCAACCCGCAGGTCTTCATGGCGGCCATGGCAGGCGCCAGGTTCTGAGGGTTCGAGAGCCGTACCCGCGACGTCCGATCGCGGCATGGCCGTCTTGATCGTCCCGGCATTGCTTCTGCAATCTCTTGGATGCAAACCTTCAAAAGCTGGCCCTCGCGAAAGCAGGCGTTGACAGGGTCATCACGCAGCCGTGCGTAGCCTCAGACGTCGATATTCCCAGCCCGCAGCGCGTTGCTTTCGATGAATTCGCGGCGCGGCTCCACCTCATCGCCCATCAGCATCGTGAACACGCGGTCGGCCTCGATCGCGTCGTCGATCTGCACGCGCAGCAAGCGGCGCACGGTCGGGTCCATGGTGGTTTCCCAGAGCTGGGCGGGGTTCATTTCGCCCAGGCCTTTGTAGCGCTGGCGGGCGGTGGTGCGTTCGGCTTCGCTGATGAGCCATTGCATGGCCTGGCGGAAGTCGCCGACCCGCTCTTCCTTCTGCTTGTCGCCTTCACCGCGCAGTGCCTTGGCGCCGTCACCCAGCAGACCGCGAAAGGTGTCGGCGGCGGTGGACAGGGCCGCGTAGTCGGCGCCATGCACGAAGTCTTGCGTCAGGATGCTGCTCTTGACATTGCCGTGGTGGCGGCGGCTGATGCGCAGGATGGGCTTGTCGGTGCGTACGTCGAATTCGCCGGCCACTTCGGGCGGCACGCCGGTGGTGCTGAGTTCGGCCAGCTTGGCCTGCATGGCCACGGCGCTGGCTTCGGCTTCTTCCACCGTGTCGAGCTTGACGCTGACGCCGTCGGCGATGGCACGCAGGGCTTCAGCGTCCATGAAGTTGGACAGGCGCCGGATCACGTTTTCTGCCACCTGGTGCTTGCGCGCCAACTCGGCCAGGGTGTCGCCTTCGAGCAGGGTGTTGGCAGCACCGCCCGTGCTGACTTTGGCGCCATTGAGGGCGATGCGCAACAGGAACTGGTCCAGTGCGGGGCCGTCCTTGAGGTACAGCTCTTCCTTGCCGCTCTTGACCTTGTACAGCGGCGGTTGCGCAATGTAGATGTGGCCGCGCTCGACCAGTTCGGGCATCTGGCGGTAGAAGAAGGTCAGCAGCAGGGTGCGGATATGGGCGCCGTCAACGTCGGCGTCGGTCATGATGATGATGCGGTGGTAGCGCAGCTTGGCAACGTCAAAGTCGTCTTTGCCGTCCCCGTTGGCGCTCTCGCCGCCGGCCTTGCCGATGCCGGTCCCTAGCGCGGTGATCAGGGTCAGGATCTCGTTGGAGGTCAGCAACTTTTCGTAGCGGGCCTTCTCGACGTTCAGAATCTTGCCGCGCAGCGGCAGGATCGCCTGGAACTTGCGGTCGCGGCCCTGTTTGGCGGAGCCGCCGGCGGAGTCGCCCTCGACGATGTAGATCTCGCACATCGCCGGGTCTTTTTCCTGGCAGTCGGCCAGCTTACCGGGCAGGCCCATGCCGTCGAGCACGCCCTTGCGGCGCGTCATCTCGCGCGCCTTGCGTGCGGCTTCGCGGGCGCGGGCGGCTTCGACGATCTTGCCGCAGATGATCTTGGCGTCGTTCGGGCGCTCTTGCAGGTAGTCCGTCAGCAAGCGCGCCACCACATCTTCCACCGGGCCGCGCACCTCGCTGGAGACCAGCTTGTCCTTGGTCTGGCTGGAGAACTTAGGTTCGGGCACCTTGACCGACAGCACGCAGCACAGGCCCTCGCGCATGTCGTCGCCGGTGACCTCGACCTTGGCCTTTTTGGCAAAGTCGTTTTCTTCGATGTATTTGTTGATGACACGCGTCATCGCGGCGCGCAGGCCGGTCAGGTGGGTGCCGCCGTCGCGCTGCGGGATGTTGTTGGTGAAGCAGAGCACCTGCTCGTTGTAGCCGCTGTTCCACTGCATGGCCACTTCGACACCGATGTTGGTGCCCTGGTCGCTGGTGCGGTCGCCCAGCGCGTGAAAGCAGTTGGGGTGCAGGACCGTTTTGCCCTTGTTGATGAACTCGACGAAGCCCTTGACGCCACCGGCGCCGGAGAAGTCGTCTTCTTTGCCGCTGCGCTCGTCCTTGAGGCGGATGCGCACTCCGTTGTTCAGGAACGAGAGTTCGCGCAGGCGCTTGGCCAGGATGTCGTAGTGAAAGTCGTTGTTCTCTTTGAAGATCTCGGTGTCAGGCAGGAAGTGCACTTCGGTGCCGCGTTTCTCGGTCGCGCCCGCCACCTTCATGGGCGAGACCTCGATGCCGTCGCGCTGCTCGACGATGCGGTTTTGCACGAAGCCGCGCGCAAACTCGATCTGGTGCACCTGGCCTTCGCGCCGCACGATCAGACGCAGCCAGATCGACAACGCGTTCACGCAGGACACACCCACGCCGTGCAGGCCGCCCGAAACCTTGTAGCTGTTCTGGTTGAACTTGCCGCCGGCGTGCAGCTCGGTCAGCGCGATCTCGGCGGCCGAGCGCTTGGGCTCGTGCTTGTCGTCCATCTTCACGCCGGTGGGGATGCCTCGGCCGTTGTCGGTGACGCTGATCGAGTTGTCGGTGTGGATGGTCACCACGATGTCGTCGCAGTGGCCGGCCAGCGCTTCGTCGATAGAGTTGTCCACCACCTCGAACACCAGGTGGTGCAGGCCGGTGCCGTCGGAGGTGTCGCCGATGTACATGCCCGGGCGTTTGCGCACCGCCTCCAGGCCTTCCAGAATCTGGATCGCACCCTCGCCATACCCTTCGCTCGCGCCGGCCTGGTGGGCGTCGATTTTGGGCTGGAAGTTGGAGCTGTCGGCGCCCGCTTCTCCGGTGTTGATGGCATCGGAACCGGGTTCGACGGGCTTGTTGGCTTCGGACATGGTGAACTTTTCTCAATCGCTATAAAGGCCAAACCCGCTGTACAGCGGGTCGGGCTTGGGGGAAGCAGGACCGCGGGACGGTCAGATTCTCATTGGCATGACAACGTACTTGAACGCGTTGTCGTCGGGGTTGGTGACCAGCGCCGAGCTGTTGCCGTCGGCCAGTTCGATGCGCACCATCTCTTGTGCCATGTTCTGCAGCGCGTCGATCAGGTAAGTGACGTTGAAACCGATCTCGATCTGGTCTCCGCCGTAGTCGATATCTAGTTCGTCTACTGCTTCTTCCTGCTCCGCGTTGCTCGAAGCAACCCGCAGCGCGCCGGGCTCGACGTTCAGGCGCACGCCCTTGAACTTCTCGCTGGTCATGATCGCGGTGCGCTGCAATGAGGCCAGCAGCGGCTGGCGGCCCAGTGTGACGATGTTCTTGTGGTTCTTCGGAATCACGCGGTTGTAGTCGGGGAACTTGCCCTCCACCAGCTTGGTGACGAACTCCATGCCGTCAAAGCTGAACTTGGCCTGGTTGGCGGCGAACTGCATCTCGATCGCGCCTTCCTTGTCCGACAGTAGTCGCTGCAGCTCCAGCACGGTTTTGCGCGGCAGGATGACTTCCTGCTTGGGCACTTCCACGTCCAGCTCGGCGCTGGCAAACGCCAGGCGGTGGCCGTCGGTGGCGACCAGACTGAGTTTGGTGCCTTCGGCGACAAACAGGATGCCGTTGAGGTAGTAGCGGATGTCGTGCACCGCCATCGCAAACGACACCTGCGACAACAGGCTCTTGAGCGTTTTCTGCGGCACGCTGAACACCGGGCCGAAACTGGCCGATTCCTGCACCAGCGGGAAGTCTTCGGGCGGCATGCTTTGCAGCGTGAAGCGGCTCTTGCCGCCCTTGAGGATGGTCTTGCCGCCGGTGTGTTCCAGGCTGACGACCTGGTCGGCGGGCATGGTGCGCAAGATGTCGATCAGTTTGCGCGCGCCCAGTGTGGTGGCGAAACTGCCGTCATCGCCGTCCAGGGAGGCGGTGGTGCGGATCTGGATTTCCA
>JBIIQD010000195.1:0-5462 GCA_044342265.1 Hydrogenophaga sp.
GAACGCTACGAGCTGCCGATTCCGCAAAGCGGCTTTCCATTGACCCGCTGTGCGTTGGTGGAGCTAGAACCGCTTACTGGCAGGCGCCACCAGCTGCGGCGCCACATGAAACACATCAGCCACCCCATCATCGGCGACGCGACACATGGCAAAGGGCCTTTGAACCGGGCGGTGGCCCAGTGGCTGGGGGTGCAGCGGTTGTGGCTGCACGCAAGCGCGCTCACGCTTGCGAACCCTGTTTCAGATCAGATATTGAACCTTGCCGCTCCACCAGACACCGGGTGGACCGCCTGGGTTCCGCACCGTAGGGAGTAAACAGTCATCGCAAGTCCCCTGCCAGACTCGCCAGCGTCTCTGGCGCGATCTGCACATGGGCCGGGTAGTTCGTGTGGTCGCAGCCGAGCTTGACGGCAGCGCCTGCCTTCACCGCAGCGCGCATGGCTTGCGTGAGTTCAAAGCGCACGAAATGCACGGCGCTGGTCTTTTCCTCGTTCTCGCGGTCGAGGTCTTCGTCGGCAATCGCGTAGACGCGGGCCATGCCTTCGACTTCGACGAACATGCGGTCCTCGACGCCGATCAGGCGCGCCAGCTCGCGCTTGCGTTCGTTGACGTCGATGTACTCGATCATCATCGTCGCCTTCCAGTTACTGCCCTCGGGCAGCAGCGGCGCGTAGGCCTCGATCTCCTGCTGGATGCCTTCTTCCTCGAAGATTTTTTCGATGCGAAGCATTTCCTGGATCTGGTAGCGAATCGTCATCTCGCTCTCGAACTGCAGGTTCAGGTGTTCGCCCAGCTGCACGCTGCGCAGCTTGCGGTGCGCGATGACCTCGGCCTTGTGCAGCTTGCGCCACTTGCTGTAGGCCTCCAGGCTCATGAGGCTCTCGGGGGTGATGTGTCCAGTGAGTTGCATGGTCGTTTCCTTATTTGAGTCCATACGCACGCGCCACCAGCGACAACGGATGTTGCAATTCCGGCGCTCCGTGGCCGTTGACTTCAAAGCCCTGGGCAATGTGGTGGCCGCCGAGCGGGCAGTCGGAGCTGATGTAGTCGGGCTTGGCGCCGTCCTTCATGGTGGCCATGGCCTTGAACACCGGCTTGCCGATCTTCATCGCCTGCTGGTGGGTGCCCTTTTTGACGCCGAAGGTGCCGGCGTGGCCCGAGCAGCGCTCGATCGTGTTCACCGTGGTTTCGGGAATCATCTTGAGCATTTCTTCGGTCTTCCTGCCGATGTTCTGCACCCGGCCGTGGCAGGGGATCTGGTAGCTGATGTTGCCCAGCTTTTGCGGGAACTCGGTCTTCAAGAGTCCGTCGCGTTTGCGCGCCATCAGGTACTCGAACGGGTCCCACATGTGCTCTTTCACCAGTTGCGTGTCGGCGTCGTCTGGGAACATCAGCGGGATCTCCTGCTTGAACATCAACGCGCAACTGGGCACGGCGGCAAGGATCGCGAAACCGTCGCGCGCGTACTTCACCAGCACCGGGATGTTGGCCTCCTTGCTGGCCTGCACCGACTCCAGGTCACCCAGCTCCAGCTTGGGCATGCCGCAGCACTTTTCCTTCTCGACGATGGTGTACGGAATGTCGTTGTGGTCGAGGATCTTGAGCAGGTCCAGGCCGATGCCAGGTTCGTTGTAGTTGATGTAGCAGGTGGAGAAGATCGCGACCTTGCCTGGCGTCTTTTCACCGTCCACTACCTTGGTGGCCTTGGCATCGGGCGCGGCGGACCGGAACTTTTTCGTTGCCAGCTCGGGCAGCCAGGCATCCTTGTCGACGCCCAGCACGTCCTCCATCACGCCGCGCGCGAACTTCGTTCGGTTCACCGCGTTGACCGTCTGGACCACGATGGGAATGCCGGCGAAGCTGCCGTGCACATCGGTCGAGGCCAGCAGCTTTTCGCTGGTCTTGACCTCACCCTTCTTGAACTTGATCGCCTTGGCCCGCAGCATGGTGTGTGGAAAGTCCAGGTTCCACTCATGCGGAGGCGTGTACGGGCACTTGGTCATGTAGCACAGGTCGCACATGTAGCACTGGTCCACCACCTTCCAGTAGTCCGCCTTGGCCACACCATCGACCTCCATGGTCTTGCTCTCATCGACCAGGTCAAACAGCGTGGGGAAGGAACCGCAAAGGCTCACACAGCGGCGGCAGCCATGGCAGATGTCGAAAATACGCTCCAGCTCGTGGAAACACTTCTCTTCGTTGTAGAAGTCGGGGTTCTTCCAGTCCAGCGGATGGCGCGTCGGCGCCTGCAGGTTGCCTTCGGTGGCCATGGCTCAGTTCCTCGTCTGTGCGGGTTGGATCGTTGGTTTTTGAAAGCGCACGAAAGCACGCTTTCAAAAACAGCTTCCGGAGCGACTGGCTTCCCATCCAAGGACACCGCGGAACCGGCTTTGCCGGGCCGCGGGTGTCGTCCCCCTTCCAGGGGGAAGCCGCGTCAGCGGCGCAGGGGGTCAGTCGACAAGCTCGTTCAGCGCTTTCTGGTAGCGGTTGGCGTGCGAACGCTCGGCCTTGGCCAGGGTCTCGAACCAGTCGGCGATTTCGTCGAAGCCTTCGTCGCGCGCGGTCTTGGCCATGCCCGGGTACATGTCGGTGTACTCATGGGTTTCGCCGGCGACGGCCGAGGCCAGGTTGTTGCGCGTGGAGCCGATCGGCAGGCCGGTGGCTGGGTCACCGGATTGCTCCAGGAACTCCAGGTGACCATGGGCATGGCCGGTTTCGCCTTCTGCGGTGGAGCGGAACAGAGCCGCGACATCGTTCTGGCCTTCCACGTCGGCCTTGTTTGCGAAGTACAGGTAACGGCGGTTGGCCTGTGATTCGCCGGCGAAGGCGTCTTTCAGGCATTGCTCGGTTTTCGAGCCTTTCAATGCAGCCATGGAAATCTCCTTGATTCGTGGGGTTGACGGAAGCGCCCAACCCGACTGCCTGGTAGGCGGCACGGGCTGCGACACTGCGGACCGTACGCGGCGACACTGCCGCCGTCAAATTGCCACAGGCTATGTGACGGATTGTTCAAAGCTATGCAGAGAGAGCTGTTGATAACGAATCTCAACAAGGGCAGCTGACCCCTGGAAAACCCTCAGATCGACTCGAACCGAAACGGCCGCTACAATTACGTATTGTTAAATTCATTACGCAATAGAGAACAGGAGACGTCATGAACGCTACCCTTCCCCCGCCCGCCCCGGTGCAACAGTTGCACCACTACGCCTACCGGGCGCGCGACGCGGAAGAGACGCGGCACTTCTACGAAGACATCCTGGGCCTACCGCTGTATCACATCATCCAGAGCGATGTGGTGCCCAGCACGGGCGAATATTGCCCATACACGCACTTCTTCTTTCGCCTGCAAGACGGCTCTTTCATCGCCTTCTTCGACCTGGGCGATGACATCGCTGCCGAGCCTTCGCCCAACACGCCCAAGTGGGTGAACCACATCAGCTTCCGCGTCAGCACGGTGCAGGAACTGGAGAACACGAAGGCGCGGCTGCAGGCGCACGGGATCGAGGTGCTGGGGGTCACCGATCACCACATCTTCAAGAGCATCTATTTTTTCGACCCGAACGGCATCCGGCTGGAGCTGACAGCGCAGCTGGCGGACGAGTTCCAGATGCTGCAGGAAAGCAAGACGGCGCATGCGCGGCTGGCAGAGTGGAATGCGCGCAAGGAGCAGTGGCGGCGGGAACGGGCGGCCGGCCAGGTGTCTGCGCCGTTGAAGCCGCAGAAGAACGATCGGCCAGAGTTTGTGCCCGCGTCTTCCTGATTTCGTCGTCGGTCCGGGTGGTGAATGGCCGGGGACATCCGCGCCCGCGAGGTCAACGAGAGAAGCAGAGCGAGCACCAGGAGACAACCAGTGAACCAGACGAGCTACCAAGCAGCAGCCCACACCAACAGCTACGAATTCACCCAGGGCAGCGGCTACGTGCTGCCCGAGTACGCCTTCGTCGCCCCGCCCGAACTCAACGAAAGTCAGACAAGAAGACACCCCATCGTCATCGTCGGCGGCGGACTCACGGGCCTGACCCTCGCCTGCTCACTTGCCAAACTGGGCACCCCCGCCATCCTGCTCGACGAAGACAACACCGTCGGCGTCAAAGGTGCATCGTCTCGTGGCATCTGCTACACCCAGAAATCGCTCGAGATCTTCCAGCGCCTGGGCGTCTACGACCGCATCGCCGCCAAAGGCATCCAGTGGAGCGTCGGCCGTACCTTCGCAGGCGAGGACGAGGTCTACAGCTTCGACCTGCGCCAACAAGGCAGCTTCAACCTCTCGCAACAGCCGCCCTTTGTCAACATCCAGCAGTTCTACATCGAGGGCTTTCTGGTGGAACGCATCATCGAACTGGGCCACGTCGATTTGCGCTGGCAGAACCGGTTGGTCAGTTTCGAGCAGAACGCGGACTTCGCCATCTTGACCATCGAGACCCCAGCGGGTCGATACACCATCGAAGCCGATCATGTCATCGACGCCACCGGTTCACACAGCCCGCTGCGCCAATGGCTCAAGGTGCCGTTCACCAGCAAGCGCGGTGACGACCGCTGGTGCATTGCTGATGTGCGATTCAAGACCCGTCCACCGATCGAGCGCCACACCTGGGTCGAGGCGCCGTTCAACGAAGACCGCGCCGTCTGGCAGCACCTGATGGCTGACGAGGTCTGGCGCATCGACTACCAGATGGCGCCCAACGCCGACCCTGAATACGTCAGTCGCGAGAACGTGGTGCGCGAGCGGCTGGCGCGCCAGTTCGGCCCCGATGCGGGCGTCGAGATCGTCTGGGTCGGGCCTTACGCCTACCGCAGCGAGTGCGTGCACCGCATGCGCGAAGGCCGCGTGTTCTTCATGGGAGACTCGGCCAAGGTGGTCAGCCCGTTTGGCGCGCGCGGCGGCAACACCGGCGTGGCCGACGCCGCCAATCTGGCCTGGAAGCTGGCGGCCGTGTGGCGCGACCGGGCACACCCGACCCTGCTGGACAGCTACGACGACGAACGGCTGGAGGCGGCGCAACAGAACGTGCTTGTGACCAATCGCACCGCGCGCTTCCTGCGCCCGGCCGATGGGGTGGAGCGCCTGTTTCGAAACGCCGCCATCGGTCTGGCGAAGAAGCATGCCTTTGCCCGCACGCTGATGAACACCGGCCGCATGGCGGTGGCCAACCCCTACAGCCGATCGCGCGCCTGCACCTATGTCGAGGGCAGCGCCGCTGGCCAGTCGGTGCAGAACGTCGCGCTGCGCTGGGCCAACAGCTCGGCGGGCTGCGTCAACGACCTGCTGAACTGGGCCGGCGGCGACCTGCTGCTGCTGGCTTTCGGTCCGCTGGCCGGCGCCGACCTGAAGCGCCTGCGGACGCTCACCGCCGGCGCACCGATGCGCGCGGTGCAGGTGCCGACCGGTCGCGAACGCACCCAGGCGGTGGAGCATGTGCGCGACCCCGACGGCCACCTGCGCAGCGCTTGCCAGCTGCAGG
>JBIIQD010000196.1:0-5442 GCA_044342265.1 Hydrogenophaga sp.
GTGGCCGCAGTCGAAGCGCAGCCGGCCGGGGCTCCCGGCCCCACCCGATAACGCAGGGGAACGCCATGGAAGTGAACGATCTGCGCAGCATTTACACGGTGATCAGCCTGCTGGTTTTCGTGGGCATCGTGGTCTGGGCCTGGTCCAAACGAAACAAGGCCAGCTTTGATGAGGCGGCACAGTTGCCTTTCAACGACGACTGAACCGCGACACCAACAAGAGAAACATCATGAGCGACTTTACAAGCGACTTTTGGCACCTGTTCGTGGGTGGTCTGACACTCCTCAGCATCATGGCCTGCCTGTTCCTGCTGTGGATCGCAGGCACCACGAAGGCGGCCACCCACCACGACAACACCACCGGACATGTCTGGGATGGTGACCTGGCGGAGATCAACAACCCATTGCCCAAATGGTGGGTGTACCTGTTCGTCATCACCTGCATCTTCGGATTGGTTTACGGCGCCCTGTACCCGATGTTCGGCAAGTTCCAGGGTGCCCTGGGCTGGTCTTCGCATGGGCAGCACACCGCAGAGGTTCAGAAGGTGGAAGCGTCCATTGCACCGCTGTACGCGAAATTCGGGAGCATGACACCCGAGCAGAAAATGGCCGATGCCGAAGCCATGGCGGTGGGTGAACGACTGTTCATGAACACCTGCGCCCAGTGCCACGGATCGGATGCACGGGGTGCCAAGAGCTTTCCCAACCTGGCCGATGGCGACTGGCTCGGTGGCACGGGTCACGCCTATATCCAGGGCGTGATTGCGAACGGCCGCACCGGTGTGATGCCGCCCATGGCTGCCGCGGTGGGGAGTCCCGAGGATGTTCGCAACGTGGCCCACTATGTGTTGAGCTTGTCTGGCACGCCGCACGACGCCATCCGGGCCTCACAAGGCAAGGCAAAGTTTGCTTCTTGTGCGGCCTGCCACGGAGCAGATGGCAAGGGCATGCAAGCGGTGGGCGCTCCGAACCTTACCGACGGCATCTGGTTGCATGGATGGGGTGAAGAGGCGGTGGTTCGCGCCATTGACCAGGGTTTCACCAACCAGATGCCCGGACAGTCTGCCTTGTTGAACGATGCGCAGATCAACGTGCTGGCTGCGTACGTTCTGAACCTTTCCGGCAAACCCGCCAACTGATGGATCTGCCTGTCACACCACCAGGGTCGCGCGGTTGCTTGGACCGCTCGGCCCTTGGTCACTTCTCCGTATCGGAATTCTTGTGAGCGTGTTTTCTCCTGACTCTGCCTCCAGGCCTCCGCCTGCGTCTGCCATGGAGCCTGGCGCTCGCGGAGGTGACGACGAGGTGATGGTGTCCTTGTACGCGTCGGCCAAGAAGATTTACCCGCGTGCGGTTTCGGGGCTGTTTTCCAAGTGGCGCTGGATCACGGTCTGGATCACCCAGCTGGTGTTTTATGGCCTGCCCTGGCTGCAGTGGAATGCCCGCCAGGCCGTGCTGTTTGACCTGGAGGCACGTCGTTTCTACATATTCGGTCTGGTGCTCTATCCGCAGGACTTCATTTACCTGACCGGCCTGCTGGTGATCTCGGCTTTGTCTTTGTTCCTGTTCACCGCCGTGGCTGGTCGTTTGTGGTGTGGGTACGCATGCCCGCAGACGGTCTATACCGAGATCTTTCTCTGGATCGAAAAGAAGGTTGAAGGCGACCGATCTGCCCGCATGCGTCTGGATGGCGCTCCGCTGTCCGCCGGCAAGTTCGGGAAGAAGTGGCTCAAGCATGCGCTGTGGTTGCTGTTCGCCTTGTGGACCGGCTTCACCTTTGTGGGCTACTTCACGCCGATCCGTGAGCTGGCAGTGTTGTCATTGGCAGCCGCTTTGGGTCCATGGCAGTTGTTCTGGGTGTTTTTCTACGGATTCGCCACCTACGGGAACGCAGGCTTCATGCGCGAGCAGGTGTGCAAATACATGTGCCCTTATGCGCGCTTCCAGAGCGCGATGTTCGACAAGGACACGATGATCGTGACCTACGATGAAAAGCGTGGTGAGCCTAGAGGTCCCCGGTCCAAGAAGGCAGACCCCGCCAGCCTGGGGCTGGGTGCGTGTGTGGACTGCAGCCTGTGCGTGCAGGTGTGCCCGACCGGCATCGACATTCGCAAAGGACTGCAATACGAGTGCATCGGTTGCGGTGCTTGTGCCGATGTCTGCGATGAAGTGATGGACAAGGTCGGATATCCCCGCGGTCTCGTGAAGTACTCCACCCAGAACGGCATGGCGCAAGGCTGGAGCACCGCTCAGATGTTCCGGCGTGCTTTCCGGCCTCGTGTGCTGGTGTATTCCGGCATCCTTGTGCTGATCACCCTAGCCGTGATGGTCAGTCTCTACCTGCGCGTTCCCTTGAAGGTGGACGTGATCCGTGACCGAGGTGCGTTGGCTCGCATGGTGGAGCAGGGGCGTATCGAGAACGTGTTCCGCCTGCAGATCATGAACGCCACCGAATCCACGCAGCGTTACCTCATCAGTGTTTCGGGGGTGCCCGGTATCGAGATCGCGTCCGCCACAGAGATCGAAGTGCTGTCCACCGAGGTGCGTTCCGCTGCGGTTCGCGTGCAGATTCCCCCGGGTTCTGCTAGCCCCGGGTCGCACACGATTCGATTCGATATCCGGTCCGTCGGCGACGAGGTATCGCAGGTGTCCGAAAAGGCGGCCTTCCTGGTGCCGCGCTGAATTCCACGCTAAGTGCCACCGCCAGTTTCCATTTCCCAGCAGGAGAATTCCCATGAGCAACATGCCAATGTCCCCGACGTCTGACAAAGCCGAACTCGCATGGTGGCGAATTCCACACGTGGTGTTCGTTCCGGCATTGCTGCTGGTTGGCGTATTGGCCACCAGCACCATGGTCGTCATCTCTTCGATGGATCAGGATCCGGTGCTGGACAAAGAGGTGTATGAGCGTGAGTTGAAGGCTGCGCAGGCGCTTCAGGGACAGGCGAGAACCGAGGCATTGATGGCGGTGCAGCCGGCCCAGCAAGGCCGAAACCATGCGGCTTCACCCCAACCGTCGGCGGCCCAGTAGCGCCCACTGGCACACCCCGTGCGCGTGGTTTTGGGGAGGGCGGGGCCGCACAACCGAGAACAACCGAGGAGTTCCCCCATGTGGACACAACGTTTGATGTGGATAGCTTGGCCCGCTTTTCTGGTGGCGGCCGTCCTGGAAATGGTGGTGTTTGCCTTCGTCAACCCCAGTGACCTTCATTGGTTGGGCGCACCGGTGACGTTTTCAAATGAAGCGGTCTACACCCTCACGTTTTTCTTGTTCTGGGGTGCCGCCATGGCATCCAGTGCGTTGACCGCCTTGCTCGCAATGTCGCCCTTCGAGGTCAATCGCCGCCCATAGTCTGGCGAGCAGCGGCCGGGGGAGTGAGTGCAAGACTGTCCGCATGAGGGTGTGGTACGCCAGGAGTCTGCGCGCTGGCGTTGGGCCAGGAGACCTCGCCCTGGCCCAGTGGATCAGCGGCAGGTCTGGGGATTCACGATCTGCTTCAAGCCTTCGGTGCTCTTGATGTGCACGTAGCGCTGTTTGACTTCGATGATGCCTTCGTCGACAAACTTCGAAAACGTGCGACTCACGGTCTCCAGCTTCATCCCGAGGTAGCTGCCGATCTCTTCGCGCGTCATGCGAAGGATCAGCTCAGACTGTGAGAAGCCCCTGGCGTGCAGGCGTTGCACCAGGTTCAGCAAAAAGGCGGCCAGTCGCTCTTCGGCTCGCATGCTGCCCAGGAGCAGCATGACGCTGTGGTCTCGCACGATCTCACGGCTCATGATCTTGTGCACATGGTGCTGCAAGGTGGTGAATTCACGCGACAGCTCTTCCACCTGGTCAAAAGGCATGACACAGACCTCGGCGTCTTCCAGGGCGATGGCGTCGCAGGAATGGCGGTCGCTCACGATGCCGTCGAGACCGATGATTTCCCCCGTCATCTGAAAGCCGGTCACCTGGTCGCGTCCATCGGCCGTGGTCACGCAGGTCTTGAAGAATCCGGACCTCACCGCGTACAACGAGGTGAACTTGTCCCCGGTGTTGAAGAGTGCGGTGCCGCGCTTGACACGGCGGCGCGCAGAGATGACGTTGTCCAGCTTGACCAATTCCTCAGGGTTCAGCCCCAGGGGAAGGCACAGCTCCCTCAGATTGCAGCTGGAACAGGCGACTTTGATGCTTTGAGCGTCCATGAGTTTTCCCGGGTACTTGCACAAGATTAACGCATGGAAAGCACGAATGCCGAAGAATCATTGCGAGGCTGCGGGTTCCCGGTGAAAAGCGACCGCGAGCAGGTGACAGATTTGATGAAGATCAAGTCTTGTCGGGCGGTGGTGCGGCACAGTCATCCTTCAGCACTGGAGGGTAGCCTGTGAGCCATGCCATTTCCGAAGAACTGCTAAGGCGGTTCGACATTCCCGGACCCCGGTACACCTCGTACCCGACGGCCGACCGCTTCATTGAAGCCTTCTCCGAAAGCGATTACATCCAGGCGCTGGAGCAGCGGCGGGCCGGCTCGATGGCCTTGCCACTCTCCTTGTACGTGCACATCCCTTTTTGCGAGTCGGTCTGCTACTACTGTGCGTGCAACAAGGTCATCACCAAACACCATGAGCGCGCGAGCGAGTACTTGCGCTACCTCGCGCGCGAAGTGGAGTTGCAGGTGACGCACTTTGGCAAAGGTCACAGCGTTTCTCAGCTGCACCTGGGTGGAGGCTCGCCCACGTTCCTTTCAGACGCTGAACTGGAGGATCTGCTCGCCATGATCCGGCGCAACTTCACACTGGTGCCGGGTGGCGAGTATTCGATCGAGGTCGACCCCCGCACAGTGACTGGCCAACGCCTGCAGACCCTGGCTCGTCTGGGCTTCAATCGCCTGAGCTTCGGTGTTCAAGACTTCGATCCGTCGGTACAAAGAGCGGTGCACAGGGTGCAGCCTGTGGAACAGGTGTTCGAACTGGTGAAGACGGCCCGCAAGATCGGCTTTGAGTCGGTCAATGTCGACTTGATCTACGGGTTGCCGCTGCAAACGCCTGAGTCGTTTGCACGCACGCTGCTGCAGGTCAACCAATTGCGGCCTGATCGCATCGCCCTGTATGCCTATGCCCACTTGCCTAGCCGGTTCAAGCCGCAACGGCGCATCCTGGTGGCCGAATTGCCGAGCAGCGGCGACAAGCTGTCCATGTTGTCGGCGTCTTTGGATGCGATGGGCGAGGCAGGCTATGTCTACGTGGGTATGGACCACTTTGCGTTGCCGACCGATGCCTTGGCCGTGGCCAAGCGGCAAGGGCGATTGCACCGCAATTTCCAGGGCTACACCACACAGCCCGATGGCGACTTGATTGCGCTGGGCGTGTCTGCCATCGGCCGGATCGGAGCCACCTACAGCCAGAACGCAAAGACCATCGAGGAGTACCGCGACGCACTGGACCAGGGCCGACTGCCTATCGC
>JBIIQD010000197.1:0-5438 GCA_044342265.1 Hydrogenophaga sp.
CCTCCGACCAGTCCTCCCAGCGCTGACCTGTGATGACGGTCGCGTCTTGAAACTTGTCAATCGTCGGGTCGCGAAGGAACTGCCGACACGCCGCGCGCCCGGCGGCATCGCTGACAAACCAGGTGCCATGAACAGCCTTGGGGTACTGCACCGAGGGTGCTTTTTCAACAGCGAGGGCCGAGTTCGCCCAGGTGCTCAGCGCGAGCGTTAGGACCAGGCTTGTTTTGGAGATCATTGGTCAAGAAGTTGTCAATGCTTGTGCGGCACCATGTTGGGCTGCTTGCCGCTCTTGCTGTTCCAGGGACCGCTTTTGCCACCAGCCATTGGGCAGACGCGCAGGTACTGACCGAGCGAGTCCCAGTCTGCGCTGGTCCAGTCCTTGCCATATGGGTTGGGCGGACGGCAGATCGGGTTCATCATGAACGCTCCGGTGAACGGAGCGATCGGCCACCAGCAACGATCCGGGAATTTCTCGGGGTCCTGCCCGTCGGTGCAGAACAGAAACGGGTCGTTGTCGCGGTAGCGGATGAATTCGTAGAAGGCACCGCCGGTGGAGCCCTTGCCGACACTCCCGGAGCCAATGGAACCAACACTGTTGCCGCCAGACGAGCCTTGCCCACCACCAGCGCTGGCGGGACCGCCGGAGCCCCCCTGCTGACCGCCGCTGTACTGGTTCAGCGTGGACTGCATCTGGTTCATGTCGCGGCTCTGCAAGTCGCGAAGGCGTTCACGCTCTCGGCCGTCCCGATTGGAGAGACTCACCGACGGCACATCTTTGATGGCCTGGTCGTAGTTGCCCTGAATCTGTCCCAGGATGCCTTGTTTGTTTGGCCCCATGGCCATGGATGCGGTGCAGGCCAGCAAGACTCCGGTGGCCATCAGTGTTTTCAGTTTCGTCGTTTTCAAAACGTCCTCCCTTTCGTTGAAATCGGTCGTATCGCACTTGCGGCGCTCAGGTCTCGACCTCCGGCAGCGGCGCATGCCGCAGAAACTCGTTGCTGTTGGCCATCAGCGCTTTGCGTTGCGTGCGCTGGCCCTTGCGTCGCGCGTGGAACTCGGGCAACCAGGTGTCGGGCTGCATCGGTGTCGGGTGCTCGGCGAGCAGGGCTGTGAGGATTTCGACGTTGTCGCTGGAGCCTGAGAGCACCGCGAGTTCATCGTCCATACCGTTGAGGTTGAGCTGACACAGCACGGCGTTGTGTCCCTGTTTGACCAGGAAGCAGCGGCTGCGCTCATCAAGCCCTACCACCAGCTCGAATTCGGCCCGGGTGAGCTTGAGCCCCTCGATGTAGTCCTTGGGGTCGGCGTTGGGGTTGGGCAGCAGGATCATGGTCGCGGTCTGCTCGATCAGCGCCGCAGAAATATCGCTATTGAGGGCGTCTTGCGGACTTTGCGTCGCGAAGATGCCCAGGCCGTTTTGTTTCCGGATCGTCTTTTGCTTGTTCTTGGCAAAGTCCTTGAGACCGCCCTTGCCTTCAAGCACTTTCCAGAACTCGTCCATCACGTAAATGAACGGGCGCCCGTCAATCAGGCTTTCCATGCGGTGCAGCAGGTACTGGATGATGGGTTCGCGCGTCTTGGCGTCTTCGATCACCTCGGTGTAGTCAAAGCCGATGATGTTGGAGCCCGAAAAGTCGATGTTGTCCTTCGGGTTGTCGAACACCCAGGCGGCGGGCCCGCCCTTGCACCAGATCGAGATGCACTCGAAGAGGCTGTTGTCGCCCATGTTGGGCAGGCTCTTTTGCAGGTTGGTCAAGGTCCGAAGGTGCAGCGGCGTGTCCAGGATCGCGCGCACTGCGCGGATCACATCTTCCTGCTCGGAGGCCGAGTACCGGTCTTTGCCACACAGCGTGAGGATCAGCTCCACCAGGAACTGCTCGTTCTCTGGCGTGTTCGGGCACTGCAGCGGGTTGAAGCCCGTGGGCTTGCCTTTTTCCAGCGTGAAATAGCGTCCGCCGCAGGCGCGGATGAAGATCTCGGCGCCGCGGTCCTTGTCGAAGAAAAAGATCGTGGGTTCGGGGTTGATCTTCTGCACCTGGGCCAGCAGGAAATTGATCAGCGCGGTCTTGCCGGTGCCCGATTTGCCGATCACCATGGTGTTGGCGATCGCCTTTTCGCCCAGCGAGTATTCGTGCGGCTTGGTGGCGTGGAAATTGAAGTGGTAGGCCTGGTTGTTGAGTGTCTGCAGGATGCTGACCGACGGCCCCCAGGGATTGAAATTGGGCTTGCCGGTGGCAAAGTTGTGCAGCGGGCTCAGGCCCAGGAAATTGAGCGAGCTCAGGTTGGCGATGCGAGGGCGGAAACGCCAGTTGCAGGGCAGTTGGGCGTAAAACGCAGCCGGAATGGCCACATCTTCTTTCACCGTCACAAAGCTGGCGCCCGACAACTGCGCGCGGGCCTGGGCGACGTTGTTGTAAAGCTCTTCCTGGCTGCTGGCGAAGATCGCCATGTTGAAGTGGTATTGACCGAGCACGAAGTTGCCTGAGGCAAGCTGGTCCATCGCAGAGTCCAGCTCGACGATCTGACTGACGGCCTTGTCTTCGGAAGACAACATCGCGCCCTTGGTTCGCTCCAGCGCCTTCATCGAGTCGAAACGGCTCATGGGGGTGAAGGAGTGGGTGACGATGTACTCGAACTCCAGGTACTTGAGGCCGTTGAGAATGCCGGGCCAGGAGCTGTCGGCGTATTCCTTGATGTTCAGGATGGCGCCGTAGAAGTTGTCGCCGTTGGACGTGCGCACGGCAAAGTCGCCGCTGCCTGTCGAGAACAGGTGCTTGCTGGTCGGCAGGTAGTCGTACACCGGCGCTGGCAACACAGGCACTGGCTCATCAACATGGTTGATCAGGTATCCAAAGAATTCCAGGTTCTCTGAAAAAAGCTGCTTGTTCACGCTCTCGTACAAACCGAGACGGTAAGGCGAGTAGTCCTGCAACAAGGCTTCGACGTTGCCCACCAGCTCGTAAATTTTTTCGAGGTACGCCTTCTCTTCATGGCGCAGAACCTCGATGTCACGCGAGATGGCCGCAAAACGTTTGCCACTGACCACCGGGCGGTAGACCATGGTCAGGTAGAGCTCGTTTTGCATCAGCCGCTTGCTCGACAAACGCTCGATGTACTTGTCGTGCATCTCCTGGCTGAACCGGTGCGGAAACCGGGCTTCTGCCTTGATCGGTCGGCGACGCCGAACGTCGTGGGCCCAGAACGCCAGGTTTTCGAAGTCCGGTGCGCGCAGGCTTTGCAGCAGGTTGTTGAAGGCCTTGTGGCGGTGCTCCAGCTCCCAGTCTTCCCGACCCACGAAAGGAAAGCCACTGAGCAACCAGGTGATCATGTAGTCACCCTCCCGCGACTTCACGACGTGCGCGTCGACGTGCGTGCTGAAGGGGATGAAGTTGCTGTAGGTGGCGTCGGGTGAAATCATGTCTCTACTCATAAGGGCGCATGTTGCGCAGCGACTTCACATACTTGGACGGCCCGAACGCCCATGCACCACCGTGACTGCCCTGGTTGCGCGGCAGAAACCGGAAGATCAGGTTCATGCCAATGAGACGAAAGATCATCTCGTCTCTCTTGGTCATCATGCGCATCACGAAAATGCTGAGCGGAATGAGAAGCAGGAACCACAGTGAGAAGTACATCGCCAGCAGCAAAGGTGTCCCTGCCCCCACCAGAAACGGGATGTAGGGCACCCCGAGAATCATGGCGGGGCGGGTACAGCCCCTGAAAAGCGGGTCTTTTTTCACTGGACTTTTGCTTAGCAGGCAGCGCCTGTACCAGCCCAAGACTCTGTGAACCAACCAGCAATTGCAGCGGCACCGCCAATCAAAAGCCCACCGATCAAGATGGGCGCGACATCTGAAAGACGCTTGTGAGCGAACGCGATCTGATACCCAGCAAAGACAATGGCAATGGTCACGATGATGACAGAGGCTGCCTTCAGGATTTTTTCGAAGTTTTTGAAGAACGTGACCACGTTCGAGCATGCGCCTGCAAAGCCTCCAGCCGCAGGCGTTGTTTGAGCCATCACCTCAGTGCCCACCAACATCGTCACAAAAGCCAATACCAGAACGGCCAAAACGCGCGCGTCGCTGGATGGTTTGAAGAGACTCAGATTCATTTTTCACTCCTGTTCAAAATACAAAAGACCGGTCCGCAGGTGTTTTTCTTTCTTGCGGACCGGGGGTAGCGGCGCCAGAGGCAGGCGCCCCGGCGGTGTTTTCAGGATTCCCTGAAGACTCGTTGGTGTGCAGCAGGCTGCCACCCTTGCGGGCGGTCGTACTGCTGGCACGCGGATTTTGTGGCAGCCGGGCATCGGCAGCATTGCCCGACCCAATCAGGGCGTTGGGCTGGGGCAGCGGCAGCTGGCTGGCGGGCAGACCGAAAGTGGCCGGCGGGATCACCCGTGTCTGGTAGGGATCACCATTCACGCCCACCACTTGCGTCGGTATGTGTCCCAGGCCACCGGTGGCGTTGTTGTTCGGTCCAGGCATGATGGCGCCGGGTCCAGGCACGGGGATCGCCGGGCGGCTCTCAGCCGTTTCCACCGCCCCAGGACCGCTGCGCCTGTCGCCTTGTGCGTTGGCCAGCGCATTGGCGGTCACTGACAGAGGCGTAGAGGGCAGGTACTTGCGGACAGTCGGTGGCTCGGGATAGTTGGCTGTTGGCGACGCAGAACGGGTGACTGCCGCTGCCGATGGTGGCCGCGCCTGGCCTCCCAAAGGCAGACTGTCTTCCTTCGCCCGCTTTCTCGGGTTGCTGTTGTACGGAATGATCCGAACGGGTTCCTGCTGACCCGAAAGGCTGTATTGGGTCTTGCGGATAGAGGCGAAAACCTTTTGTACGTAACCGTGGTCAAAGCCGGTCACAAAATTGCCCGAGTAATAACAGCTGAAGGCTTTGCCCCAGTCCTGGGCCCTGTCATAACACTCACGCAAGATGCGCGAGCCTGCCTTGAGGTTCGGACAGACTTCAAAAGATTCGGCGTAGGTGTTGAGTCCGTACTTCGCAAGGTTGTAGCGGTTGACCTGCGCGATGCCAACGGAGAAGTTGTACCCCTCGTCCTTGAGCTGCTGCACCGACGCCAAAGCTTCTTGCAGATTGCGCGGCTGACGCGCCAAGTACCCGCCGACAACCCCGATGGCGAACGGATTGCGCGATGACTCCACGTGAACCACGTGCTGCATCACTTCGATGGGGACGGACAAGTCGGGACAGTCCAACATGCTGCGCGATTTGGTGCGAGTGAGACCCGATATTCAAGTGCCATCTCCTGCCTAAACAGAGCACTGGCCGCTCGAACGCCAAGGGTGTCTTCCCGCATCCTCCTGAATGAATTTTCTTGTCGCGGATTGTAACTTGCGTACTAGTGAAGAACACCCACAAAGCAAGGGATGCAGACTTTGTTGTCACTGCATGTAACGACACCAAAACCTCAAGGCGGC
>JBIIQD010000198.1:0-5435 GCA_044342265.1 Hydrogenophaga sp.
ACCAGGCCCAGCGCGGCGCCGCCCAATACGTCCAATGCCACATGCTGCAAGGTCGCCATGGTTGACCAGGCGATGGCCAAACACAACGCCCAGTTGCCGACATTCAGGAGTGACGGTGAGTGCAGTTGCCGCAAAACGCGCTGCATCCAGCATGCCGTGAACACCGCCGCAGCCACATGCATGGACGGGCAGGCGTTGCCGGGTGCATCAACACCCTTGATCAAAGCGAGGCCGGGGTAGAGTCCCCAGTCGACGCCAAAAGCCGGTGTCTGCGTGGGCCACAGCCAGAACAGCCCCAAACCAGCCACACACAGCGCAGAGATCCAAAAACCAAACCAGGCCAACGCCCGAAAATTGCCGATCAGACCAGGCGCAAGGGACACGTAAACCCACAGTGACAGGTAGACAGGAAACGCTGAAGGCGTGAAGTCGATCCAGTGGTCCAGCCAGATTTCGGGCATCACCGTTGGCGTTTGCCTCGGGTTCTCCAAGAGCGCGAAGTACCCGCGAAAGAACAGCACCATGATCAAGGCAGTGACACCGGCCTTGAGACCCGCTTGGAATTTGAGCCGCTGCCAGCTGCGGGCAAGCCATGTTTTCTCGAGTTCCGATTCCACAAAAGAGGGTGTCATACGCTGGTGGTGGGCGACGTGCCCTCAATGAGCGCACTGTACAATGGAAGGTTATCTGAAAGTGCTGATCACTGTTTGCAGGCGCTCCAGGTTCTCGCAGGTCTGTCAGGGGACCGGTTGCCGCCCTTGAAGGGTATAGCAAGGGGTAGTGGTCAGCGATGAAATGTATGCCATGCAATCAACCAAACTGATTCAAGAGTTTCTCCAGGAACGCCTTGGAGCTGACCCCGCGCAGGTGGTCGATGAAGCCTTGCTCGTTGACCTTGGCGTGGATTCGCTGATGCTGGCCGAGCTGATGTTCGAGGCAGAAGATCGGCTGGGCATCTCTATCGATTCCGACGTGGCGATACCCGCAACGGTCGGCGACATGGTGGCGTTGATCGACGGTCTTTTGGCCACCAAATCAAAACTGTCATGACCGGTCGTCGGGTGGCCGTGACTGGCCTCGGCATCGTCAGTCCTTATGGGGACGGAATCAGCGCCTTCTTCGGACATCTGCTTGCGGGTCGTTCTGCGATCCACTTTCTGCAAACTGACGACAAGCCCAGTCCTGTGTCCATGCCTTTTGTCACCTGCGCCAGCTTTGAGCCGGGTGTGGTGTTGGGCAAGCCGCTGGCGGGAATGATGGAGCGTTTTTCCCATTTGGGGGTGGCGGCTGCCTTTGGCGCCTGGGATGACGCGGGTTTGCCTCGCCGCCCTCAAGACCCGACCGAACGAGACCAATGGGGCTGCGTTTGGGGCACCGCCTTGGGTGGCATCATGGCCTTTGAGCGAGGGTGTCGCGACATTTGGCAGCACGGGCGCGAACGGCTGTCGCCGCTGTCGGTGGTCATGGGAATGAACAACGCCGTCAATGCCCATTTGTCGATCCAGCTCGGACTCGGAGGCGTCAGCATGAGCCATACGGTGGCCTGTGCGTCTTCAACGATCGCCATTGGAGAGGCATTTCGCCGGGTGCGCGATGGTGAAACCGATGTGGTGATCACGGGTGGTTCAGACGCCACAAAGTCCTACGGCGTGGCCAAAGCCTGGGAAGCGATTCGGCTGGTTGCCCCAGGATCGCCCGAGACCGCGCACAGCGCCTGCCGACCTTTTGCCGCTGACCGGGCAGGCTTGGTGTTGGGTGAGGGAGGTGCGGCGCTGGTGCTCGAAGACTGGGACCATGCGCAGGCCCGAGGCGCTCGCATCCATGCCGAGATGGTGGGTTACGGCGCCAGTTGTGACCGCAGCCACCTGGTACGCCCCGATCCGCAAGGCCAGGCGCGTGCATTGCGGGCGGCCTTGTCCGATGGAGGCCTGAACGAGGACGACATCGGTTATGTCAATGCGCACGGCACGGCGACTGTGGAAGGGGATCCGGTGGAGATTGCTGCCCTTCGCCAAGTGTTCGGTGGCCATGCAGCCCGCTTGGCCGTCAGCGCGACCAAATCCATGCATGGTCATCTGATGGGTGCGTCGGGGGCGATCGAGGCTCTGGCCACGATCATCGCCTTGCGAGAGCGTGCCATTCCCCCCACGGCCCACCTGAAAGGACGGCTTGACGTATCTTGCGAGGGCGTCGACCACGTGTTGGAAGGCCGCGACAACGTGCCCATCAAGGCCGCGCTTTCCAGTTCTTTCGCTTTCGGGGGCAGCAATGCCGTGCTGGCGTTTCGCGCTGCACCTGGCCCATGATTTCTTGAGAAAATGAGCATGTCTACAGCAGCGCAAACACCGCAAAACGAACTCATGGCCGAAGTCGCCGCCTTGATCGTCGAGGCGCTCAACCTCGACGTCAAGCCTGAGGACATCCAGCCCGACGACCCGCTGTACGGTGAAGGTCTTGGACTGGACTCGATTGACATGCTGGAGATTTCGCTTGTGATCTCCAAGCAATACGGCTTCCAGCTGAAGTCGGACAACGACAGCAACGTCCAGATCTTTGCATCCCTGCGTTCGCTGTCGGATCACGTTGCTGGTCAGCGCACCAAGTGAAGCTGATCACCGGCCACGGGCTGGACGATGTCCTGGCCTGGCGCCCCTCGGGACCGGTGCGGGTGCGTGAATTCCTGGCCGACGCCCTGACTCTCTCGTCCCTTTTGCCGCCAGGGGATTCGGTGTTCAACCTCTGCGAAGACCGCTACCACTTTGCGGTGTTGTTTGCGGCCTGCCTGCTGAGCGGCAAAGTCAGCCTGCAACCTTCGTCTCATTCCGTTGAAACCCTGCAGCGTGTGGCGCTGGACCACCCGGGTTGTTTTGCCGTGGTTGACGGTGCGTTTGATGTGACGGGATTGCCTTGCATCGACTACCCTGGCCGACACGGGTTGGGGCATGCAGTGGTGGAAGAGGTGCCAGACATCGATGATCGCCGGGTGGTGGCGATCCTTTTCACCTCGGGCTCGACCGGTGTACCGCAGCCGCATGCGAAGACCTGGGGCCGGCTGGTGGAAAACGGCCGTGCCGAGGCAATGGCGCTCGGGCTTGACCGCAGCCCGCAGGTGTTGGTCGGAACAGTGCCGGTGCAACACAGCTACGGTTTCGAGTCAACTTTTCTGCTGGCGCTGCACGGTGGTTGCAGCTTCTGGAGTGGCAAGCCGCTGTTCCCGCAAGACGTATTCGAAGCGCTCAATGGCGTGCCACGCCCGCGCATGCTGGTGACTACGCCCTACCATTTGTCGGCCTTGCTGGCGTCCGAGGCGGCGTGGCCCACAGTGGACATGTGTCTGTCCGCAACAGCGCCACTGGGCAGCGATCTGGCGGCAAGTATCGAGGCGCGAAGCGGCGCTCCCGTGCATGAGATTTACGGCTCGACCGAATCCGGTCAGCTCGCCACCCGCAGGACCACCGAGGGACCTGTCTGGCATGTGCTGCCGGGCGTGATACTGAGCCAGGAGAACGACTCCACCAGTGCCAGCGAGGGCCATGTCGAAGGTCGGGTGCCCCTCTCCGACATCATCGAGCTGCAGGGCGAAGGGCGTTTTTTGCTGCATGGGCGCCACGCGGATCTGGTGAACATCGCCGGCAAGCGCAGCTCGCTGGCCTATCTGAACCACCAGTTGTGCGCAGTCGATGGGGTGAAGGACGGCGCATTTTTCCTGCCCGACGACGCCGACGGCGATCTCTACGGAATCACCCGGTTGGCGGCGTTCGTGGTCGCGCCCCAGCTTTCTGCGCAGGCCCTGCTGTCGGCCCTGCGTCGGCGCATCGACCGTGTCTTTCTGCCGCGGCCGCTGGTGTTCGTGCAGGACTTGCCACGCAACAGTACCGGCAAGCTGATGCGCACAACCTTGCAAGCGCTGTACCAAGAGCATGTGACATCTGGAACACAGCATGGCCGTTCTTGAGCGCCTTTGGCAGGTGCCTGCCGAACACCCCGCTTTGCCAGGACATTTCCCGGGCCACCCCATCATGCCTGGCGTGGTGGTGCTGGACCGCGTGATGCAACTGGCCCAGGAGTCTGTGGGTGGTTCAACCATCGGCTGGCAGGTGAGCCAGGCCAAGTTTCTGGGTCCTTGTGGCCCCGGTGACACGCTGCAGTTTGCGCTGCGCGAGGCTGCTCGGGGTGGCCTGGCGTTCACGGTGCGTTGCGGCGATCGCGACATCGCTTCGGGCCTGCTGCAAGCGCCTTCGCCATGAGGACCGAGGAACCGATGGCCGCCGGCGCCCAGCCCGAGTGGATGCGGCGCCGGGAACGCAGCAACCTCGCCATCCTGCGCCTGATGGTATGGATTTCCCTGACCTTTGGACGGGGTGTGGGGCGCTTGGTCCTGCACGGCATTGCCGCCTACTTCATGCTGTTTGCGCCAGCTGCGCGCCGTGCCAGCCGTGACTACCTGAACCGGGTGCTGGGCCGCGGGGCCGGTTGGCGAGATGGCTACCGTCACGTGTTCAGTTTCGCGAGCACCATTCACGACCGCATCTACCTGCTCAACGATCGCTTTGAAAGGTTTGAGATCGCGGTGCACGACGACGACGGGCTGCTGGAGTCCTTGCAGTCCCGGCCGGGGGCCTTGTTGGTCGGCGCCCATCTGGGAAGCTTCGAGGCGCTGCGGGTGCTGGGGCAAGGTGAGGCAGCTTTGAAGGTGGCGATGATGATGTACGAGCAAAACGCTCGCAAGCTCAATGCCACGCTGGCCGCCATCAACCCTGGCGCCATGCAAGATATCATTTCCCTGGGGACAATGGAGTCGATGCTGGAGGCGCGCGACAAGCTGGACCAAGGCTATCTCGTTGGTTTGCTGGCTGACCGCTCGCTGGGGCAGGACGCGACCCACCGGGTCGAGTTCCTGGGTGCATCTGCCGCGTTTCCCTTGGGACCTTGGCGGGTGGCGGCTATGCTCAAGCGTCCGGTGTACCTCATGGCCGGTCTGTACATGGGCGACAACCGGTACGAGCTGCATTTTGCGAAAGTGGCTGATTTTTCCAGCGTAGAGCGTGCTGGCCGCGACAACGCCATCCAAGCTGCGGTGCAGCGTTACGCCGACTGCCTGGCAAGCATGTGCCACAAGGCCCCTTACAACTGGTTCAATTTTTTCGACTTTTGGAAATCATGATGCGAAGCCTTGTGTTGGCCCTGCTCAGTCTTGGCCTTTGCACCGGCGCCCAGGCCTCTTTTGACCTCGATCAGCTGATGGTCGACCTGGCGACGCACAAAGGTGGGCGGGCACGGTTTGTCGAGAAGCGCCATTTGGCACTGCTGGACCGGCCGGTCCAGGCCAGCGGCGAGATGGTGTTCAGTCCACCCGACAGGCTGGAGAAACGCACCTTGCTGCCCAAGCCAGAGACCCTGGTCCTGGACAAGAACACGTTGAGCCTTGAGCGTGA
>JBIIQD010000199.1:0-5388 GCA_044342265.1 Hydrogenophaga sp.
AGGACGATGGCAATGTGAGCCCAAACGTGCATTGGAGCGTACGTGGCGAGACCCGACCGGACCCAGCGGGTCAGCCAGCAGTCTGGCTCCATGTGCAGGCCGCTTTGGCTTTGCCGTTAAGTTGCCAGCGGTGCCTGAAGCCAGTTGCCGTTCCGCTTGAGGTGAATCGCTGGTTCCGCTTTGTGGCCGACGAGGCGACCGCCGAGGCCGAAGACGACGACAGCGAAGAAGACGTGCTGGCGCTAGAGCCAAGACCGGATCTGCTGGCACTGATCGAGGACGAGTTGCTCATGGAGATGCCCCTGGTGCCAATGCACGAAGCCTGTCCTGAGCCGCTGCCAGCTCCAGACGCTCGTGAAGCGGCTGCCGACCCAAAGGAGACGCGCGTCAACCCTTTTGCGTCGTTGGCCCGTCTCAAAAGATGATTCGAGCCGAGGACACTTTGCTTGCGGACTCGATTCGGGCTATAATTCCAGGCTTTGCGCTGCTGCCCAACTGAATGAATGGGCTGCATAGCGGGTGGATTTGTGGTGTGCCCAGAATCCGGCCCCTGATCGGCGCAGCCCTTACCAACACCGATTTCAGGAGCCCAACATGGCTGTCCAGCAGAACAAAAAATCTCCTTCCAAGCGCGGCATGCACCGCTCGCACAATGGCCTGTCTGTTCCTGGCATTGCCGTCGAGCCGACCACTGGCGAAACGCACCTGCGTCACCACATCAGCCCCAACGGTTTTTACCGTGGTCGCCAGGTGCTGAAAAACAAGTCAGAAGCCTGAGCGGCTGGCGGGTCGGGCGTCCTGCCGCATATCAGGCGCCAAACTCCGCCGTCGTCCTGGCAAGCATCACGCATGAGCCCGCATGAACTCCATGCGGGCTTTTTTCATGTTGGTGGCGCCAAGCTGGGCTGCCATCACACCCGGAGATTGACATGATCACCGTCGCCGTGGACTGTATGGGGGGAGACATCGGACCAGCCGCCACCTTGCCGGCATGTTCAGCCTTTCTGGCCAGTCACCCACAAGCGCAGCTGCTGTTGGTCGGGCAGCCCGAAACGTTTAAACCCTGGCCGCAATTGCTGAACAACGTACGCTGCCGCGTGGTGCCTGCCAGCGAAGTCGTGACCATGGACGATCCAGTGGAGGTTGCCATGCGCAGGAAGAAGGACTCTTCCATGCGGGTGGCCATACAGCAGGTCAAAGATGGAGCTGCGCAAGCGGCAGTGTCCGCCGGCAACACCGGCGCGTTGATGGCCATTTCGCGCTATTTGCTGAAGACCATGGATGGGATTGATCGTCCGGCCATTGCCAGTCAGATGCCCAACGCGCTCGGCGGCGCCACCACGGTGCTTGACCTGGGCGCGAATGTCGACTGCACAGCGGAGCACTTGCTCCAGTTTGCGGTGATGGGTTCTGCGCTGGTGGTGGCGATCACCGGGCGCGAAGAGCCCTCAGTCGGATTGCTGAACGTGGGTGAAGAAGTCATCAAAGGCAGCGAAGTGATCAAAGAAGCGGGTGTTTTGCTGCGAAATGCTGCCAATACCGGCGATTTGAACTTCTTTGGCAATGTCGAAGGCAACGACATCTTCAAAGGAACGGTGGATATCGTGGTGTGCGACGGGTTCGTCGGCAACGTGGCGCTCAAGGCCAGCGAAGGTTTGGCGACCATGATCGGAAACTTCATCAAGATGGAGTTTTCTCGCAGTATCTTTTCGAAAATGAGTGCATTGTTTGCCTATCCGGTGATATCTGCTTTCAAAAAGCGGATGGACTACCGGCGCTACAACGGTGCGGCACTGCTTGGCTTGCGTGGTCTCGTGTTCAAGAGCCATGGATCGGCCGATGCTTTTGCGTTTGAACAGGCCTTGGCGCGAGCTTATGATGCGGCCCACAACCAGTTGCTCGACAAGGTCAAAGAGCGAATCGCCCATGCGGCGTTGCTCGTCTCTCCTCAAAACGTTCCCCACGATCTCAAGAGCATCCCGACGATCTGAGCTTTCCCCGTTTGCGCATGACAAGATTCGCCCGTATTTCAGGCACTGGCAGTTGCCTGCCGCCCCATCGCTTGACGAATGCTGACCTGGTGGCACGACTGGCGCAGCGGGGCGTTGAGACCAGTGACGAATGGATCGTTGAGCGCACCGGTATCCGCGCCAGGCACTTTGTGGCCGATGGGGTGTTCGCCAGCGACATGGCCGCGCAAGCCTGCCGCCAGGCAATGACGGCCGCGAAGGTCGAGCCGGCAGACATCGATCTGATCATCGTGGCCACATCGACACCTGACATGGTGTTTCCCTCGACGGCAGCGATCCTGCAACACAAGCTGGGCATCGCCGGCTGTCCAGTGTTTGACGTTCAGGCAGTGTGCAGCGGTTTCATTTACGCACTGACCATCGCCGATGCCATGATCCGCACCGGCTCGGCCCGCAGGGCGCTGGTGGTGGGGGCAGAGATCTTCTCCCGACTGCTCGATTTCAATGACCGCACCACGTGCGTGTTGTTTGGCGACGGCGCAGGCGCCGTGGTGCTTGAAGCCAGCGAGGTGCCAGGCATTCTCGCGACCGACATCCACGCCGACGGCAAGCACGTGGGCATTCTGTGTGTGCCAGGTCATGTCAGTGGGGGGCAGATTCTTGGCGACCCCATGCTCAAGATGGATGGTCAGGCGGTTTTCAAACTTGCCGTTGGCGTGCTGGAAGAAACTGCGCGGGCTTCGCTGGCCAAGGCGGGTCGCACCGCTGCCGACATCGATTGGCTGATCCCTCACCAGGCCAACATCCGCATCATGGCTGGAACCGCCAGAAAGCTGAAACTACCGATGGAGAAGGTGGTCGTGACGGTCGATCAACACGGCAACACGTCTGCCGCCTCGATTCCTCTTGCGCTGGACCATGCAGTCCGCCAAGGGCAGGTCAAGAAGGGCGATACCCTCTTGCTCGAAGGCGTAGGTGGGGGTTTCACCTGGGGCTCGGTCCTGCTGGATTTCTGAGGGCGTCCTGCCCGGCAGGCGCCCCTCCATTCCCCCGATTGATTCGTCGCTGCAACTGTTTATGAACGCATTCGCATTTGTTTTTCCTGGTCAAGGCTCGCAGGCTGTTGGCATGCTCGATGCATGGGGCAGTCACCCGGCGGTGGTCGGCGTCCTTGAAGAAGCCTCTGACGCATTGGGCGAAGATGTGGGACGTCTGATTCATGAGGGACCCAAAGAAGCGCTGGCCCTTACCACCAATACACAGCCGGTGATGCTGGTGGCGGGGGTTGCTGCCTGGCGCGTCTGGCGGGCCGAAGGTGGTGGGTTGCCAACCGTGGTGGCTGGACATTCGCTGGGCGAGTATTCGGCCCTGGTGGCGGCGGGTGTGCTCACGTTGACCCAGGCCGCGCCGCTGGTGCGTTTGCGGGCCACTGCGATGCAGGAAGCGGTTCCGGTAGGCACTGGCGCGATGGCTGCCATCCTCGGCATGCCGTCGGCGCAAGTGATCGCTGGGTGTGCCGAGGTCCAGGCCACTTTTGCCGCCGGCAGCGGCGAGGTTGTGGAAGCGGTCAATTTCAATGATGCGGCGCAAACCGTGATCGCCGGCAGCAAGGCAGCGGTGGACAAAGCCTGTGAAGTGCTCAAGGCCAATGGTGCCAAGCGGGCCTTGCTATTGCCGGTGTCGGCGCCGTTTCACTCCAGCTTGATGAAGCCCGCTGCAGAGAAACTCAAGGCAGCGTTGGCCCAGACCGAGCTGGTGGCACCTTCCATTGATGTATTGAACAACATTGATGTGGCGGTCGAAGCCGACCTCGACCGGATTCGCAATGCCTTGTACCGTCAGGCGTTTGGCCCCGTGCGCTGGGTGGAGTGTGTTCAGGCCATGAAGGCGCGCGGCCTGTCCACCTTGATCGAATGTGGCCCTGGCAAGGTTCTGTCCGGCATGACCAAGCGCATTGACGCCGAACTCACGGGCGCGTCGTTGTTTGATCCGGCCAGCCTGGCGGAAGTGAAAACCTTGTTGGCCTCAGGAGCACACCATGTCTGAAGTGAAGTTTGCGGGTCAGGTTGCGCTGGTGACTGGGGCTTCTCGCGGCATTGGTGCTGCCATTGCTGCTGAGCTGGTCACACAGGGTTTGACGGTGATCGGCACGGCCACCTCGGATGAGGGCGCTGCCAAGATAACGAATGCCATGCAATCATTGAAGGGTGCAGACCAGGCCTGTCGTGGCGCCAGGCTGGATGTCAATGACGTTGCCGCCGCCGAGGCGCTGATTAACGAAATCACCAAGGCCCACGGCGGTTTGCACGTGCTGGTCAACAATGCCGGCATCACGCGCGACATGCTGGCCATGCGACTGAAGGACGAGGACTGGGATGCGGTGCTCGACACCAACCTCAAGGCGGTGTTTCGCATGAGTCGCGCCGTGATTCGCCCCATGGTCAAGCAGCGCTATGGCCGCATCATCAGCATCACCAGCGTTGTTGGCGCCTCGGGCAACGCAGGTCAAGCCAACTACGCGGCCGCCAAGGCTGGTGTGGCTGGCATGACCCGAGCGTTGGCACGCGAGCTGGGAAGTCGCAACATCACGGTCAACTGCGTGGCGCCTGGTTTTATCGACACCGACATGACCGCAGCCCTGCCCGAAGAGCAACACAAAGCCCTGCTGGGCCAGATTCCGCTGGGGCATTTGGGCCAGCCTTCTGACATCGCGCACGCCGTGGCCTACCTGGCCAGCCCGCAGGCGGCCTATGTCACGGGGCAAGAGCTGCATGTCAACGGCGGTATGTTCATGATTTGATCCATATCTTTCGCCGCAAGGCCGTCCGGCGGGTCGTCTAGGGTCTCCACCCTAGCCCGGCTAAAATGGCGGTTTGACACCAACCACCCTTAGAGGGACTTATGAGCGATATCGAAGCACGTGTAAAGAAAATCATTGCCGAACAACTCGGCGTGGAAGAAGGGCAAGTGACCCCTGAGAAGGCTTTTGTGGCCGATCTGGGCGCTGATTCCCTGGACACGGTGGAACTGGTGATGGCGCTGGAAGACGAGTTCGGCATCGAGATTCCCGACGAAGACGCCGAGAAGATCACCACGGTGAAGAACGCCATTGACTATGCAATGACCCACCAGAAGGCCTGATGCACCCATGAGCCGTCGTCGCGTTGTCGTGACCGGCCTGGGCTGTGTCTCGCCCGTGGGCAACACGGTGCAGGATGCCTGGGCCAATCTCTTGGCTGGCCAGTCCGGTATCGACCTCATCACCAAGTTCGATGCGTCGGGCATGGCCTGCAAGATCGCAGGAGAAGTCAAGGGTTTTGATCTGGAGTCATACATCAGTGCCAAAGAGGCACGGACGATGGACTCATTCATCCATTTTGGGATTGCCGCCGCCCATCAGGCGGTGGTGGACTCGGGC
>JBIIQD010000200.1:0-5383 GCA_044342265.1 Hydrogenophaga sp.
AACTGATGAGCCAGCGCATGTACCCGCTGACCCTCAGGGGGCTGGAGGACACGATGAGGATGCTCTCGAAATAGCCCTGCATGAAGATCTCCCTTCTGCGCCGTGTGGCTTCCACACGGCTTTTTTGTTTGCTTTTGTGCCAGCCGCTGTGGGCTGCAGCGCAAACGCCCGCAGCGCCTCAACCCGGCACCGCCAGCGCCGCCGTAGCGCCGCAGACTGACGCCGATGACGCAGCAGAAGGCCCTGCGCGCTTCGCGATCGAGCTGGAAGCTCCAGCAACGCTCAAACCCATTCTGCTGCGCTACCTTGACCTCCTGCGCTACCGCAATCTGCAGGACTTGGACAGCAGCGAACTCGACCGCCTGCTGGTCAGCACCCCCGAGAACCTGCGCGACCTGCTGGGCACACAAGGCCACTTTTCCCCGCAGATCAGCGTCAGCCGCGAGCCCGCCAAACAGGGCGTCGCGCCAGCACCCGCACTCGGCACGGTGCTCATCAGCGTGGAGCCGGGCCCAGTCACGGCGGTGGCCTCGTCCAGCGTCTATTTCAAAGGCGACATTGCAAGTGCCCAAGCGGCAGCGGCGCAGCGCGAGTCGATTGAGCGCAGCAGCCAGCAATCCGTAGGCCAGAACTTCACGCAATCCCGCTGGGGCCAGGTCAAGGCCAGCACTCTGCGCCAACTCACCAGCGAGCGCTACCCACGCGGCCGCATCGTCACCAGCCTGAGCGACATCGACACCTCGGCGAACGCCGCCCACTGGCACATCGAGCTCGATTCCGGGCCACCGGTGCAGGTGGGCACAGTGCGGGTCGAAGGCGCCCAACGCTATGGCACGGTTACGGTGGAGCGCCTGGTGGGCCTCGCTGGTCTGCGGCCTGGTGCCGACTACAGCCTCACCCAGCTACAAGACGCGCAGCAAAAAATTGCCGATACGGGCTACTACACCTCGGTCTTTGCCTACGTTGATCTGGAGCCTGGTACCGAGCCCACCAATGCCGCACCAGTGGTGGTTCAAGTGAAAGAGGCGCAGTTGCAAAGCGTGGTGCTCGGTGTGGGCGGCAGCACCGACAATGGCCCGCGCCTGTCAGCCGAACACAAGCACCTGCGCTTGCCGGTCATTGGCTGGCAGGCGCTGAGCAAGCTGCAGCTCGAACGCAATGACCAATTGCTCTCATCCGACTGGCATGCACCGATCGAAGACGACGGCTGGCACTGGCTCGCTGGCGGGCGCCTGGCGCGCCAGATCGACGACGAAACCACCACCTCCAGCCTGCGGCTGAGCGCGGGCAAGGCACAGGCCAGCGCCCTGATCGACCGCAGGTATTTCTTGCAGTACGACCGCGCGCGCACCGTCAACACCGCGTCGAAAGAAGCCTCGTCCGATGGCAACGACGCCGCCATCTCCGCCAACGTCGGCTGGACCTGGCGCCGCTTCGACACCCTGCCTTACCCCAACCGGGGCTACGGCCTGAGCCTCACACTCGGCATTGGCACTACCCTGGGCAGCGTGCGCGACCCTTTCGTCAGTGCCCAAGCGCGCTGGCTCGGCTATTGGCCGCTGGACCCAGTGACCGAGGTGTTGGACGATGTGCTCAACGCCGTGCTGCATCCCGGCGAAGCGCTCGAAAATCCTTCGTCCAGCAGCCGCAATGGGCGCCTGGCCTTGCGCCTGCAGGGTGGCGCGGTACTGGCGGACCGCAATGCGCCCATCCCCGACACCCAGCTTTTTCTGACGGGTGGCGACAGCACGGTGCGCGGCTACGGCCTGCGAGACATCGGTGTCGTGCTGCCCGACGGCAGCGTCACGGCTGGGCACTATTTGGGCGTTGCCAGCTTCGAATGGCAGCGCCCAATCTGGCGCAACAGCCAGCGCACGCCCTGGGAAACCGTGCTGTTCGTGGACGCTGGCGTGGTGAGCAATCAGACCACGAAAGTGGACGCCCAGGTGGGTGTGGGTGCCGGCCTTCGCTACAACAGCCCGGTGGGGCCGCTGCAGCTGGACCTGGCTTATGGCGCAGAGGCCAAGCGGTTCCGCATCCACCTCAACGTCGGCTTCAGCTTCTGATCTGCATGATCGACAACGAACAAAATCTGCCCAAAGCCCCGACGCCTGCGCAGAGCCCGCGCTCGGGTTGGCGCCGTCTCGGCTGGGTGGCAGTCTGTTTGCCGGGCACGGCGCTCGGCTTCTTGCTCGCCGGTGGTCTGGCTTTCTGGTTCTGGGCCGCCACGCCGGGGTCGCTGGCGCAGACCCTGGGCTGGGCTGAGCGCTGGATGCAAGGGCGCACCGACACCGTAGGCGAGTTGCACACCGAAGGAATTGAAGGCAGCTTGCGGGGCGGCGGGCATATCGCCGCGCTGCGCTGGACGCGAGGCGCACTCAACGTGCAGGCCGACAGCGTGCAGTTGGACTGGAGCGATGCGCTGTGGACCGGCGCCCTGCTTGGGAATGGCATGCATGCGAAGGCGCTGGCCATTCGCACGCTGCGCGTGGACGACCAGCGCGAACCCAAGCCCAGCGAACCGCTGGAGACGCTCACGTTGCCCTTTCCGCTGAGCCTGGATTTCAGCGTGGACCACTTTGAACTCACTGGCAAGACCAAGCTCCAGCTCGACGGCATCCGTGGGCAGTACCGCTACGGTGCCCTGAGCGATGCGGGCAATACACCAGCCCTGCCCAACACGCCCGGTCTGAACACCGCCCACCGGCTGCGCCTGGACGCGCTGCAGCTCGCCGACGGCCACTACCGCGCGCAGCTCAGCCTGGGCGGCCAAGCGCCGATGCCGCTGGCGCTGGACCTGCAAGGCGACATTCGCACCACCGTGCCCGACGGTGCCGGACTGAGCCTGACCGTCGAAGCCGGGGCACGCGGTACGCTGTCCGGCGCGCAGGCGACGCTCGACCTGAATGCCAACGTTCAAGGCGCGCCAGGCGCCACGTTCTCTCGGACCACGCTTGCGCTCACCACGCGCGTCATGCCGTGGGCCATACAGCCGCTGGTCAGTGCCGACCTGAACGCCCAGGCGCTCAACCTCGCCGCGCTCTGGCCCACCGCGCCCGCCACCGCCCTGAGCGGCCAACTGAAGGCCCAGCCCGAGGGCGAAGGCTGGCGCGCGCAACTGGTGCTCGACAACACGCTCATTGGCCCAGCCGACCGGCAAGGCTTGCCACTGCAAAGCCTGAAGGCCGAGATCCTGCAAAGCGGCCAGCGCTGGACCGTCTCAGGCCTGGACGCGCGCCTGGGCGATGGTGCACTGCAGGGCCAGGGCGCCTTCAACCTCGACACTTCGGGTGCTGGCGCCACCGCGAGTCAGTGGCAAGGAGAGCTCCAGGCCCAGGGCATTCGCCCTGCATTGCTTTGGAGTACGCTGGCCCCGGGCGCACTGGACGGCCAGCTCAGCGCCCAGGCTGCGCCCGACAGCAAGGCGCCAAACGCGCTGGACCTGAGCGCCCGCGTGATGCCCTCGGCCCGCCAGCCGGCTGGAGCAGCGCTCGGTGACCTGCGCCTGGGCGAGGCGCGTATCCAAGGGCGATGGCGACCGGACGCCGTTTTGCCGAACCAGGGTGTGCTCGACATCGGCGAGGCGCGCATCCGCATGGCCGGGGCGCAGCTGGACGCCAGCGGTCGCCTTGACACCACGCGCCTGGACTACAACGGCCAGCTGAGCTTGCAGGTGCCCGGCGCACGGCTCGAAGCCAAAGGCCTGGCCTCCCATGTGCAGGGACAAGGCGAAGCGAGCCTGCAGCTGGACAGCGCAGCCCGCACGCTCGACTGGGTGCGCAGCCTGCAAGACCTGCCTTTTGTCGGCGAGGCCGTCCGCGCCGCCATGAGCGGCCTGACAGCGCTGCGCGCCGAAGGCAGGGCCAGCGCTCAACTGGGCTGGGTCGGCGGTCTGGGTGCGCTGGGCTGGCCGGTGCCGCCTGGTGGCGCACGGCAAGCTGCCGTGGCGGCGCCGGAGTTGCAAGTCTCGATCAACGTGCCACGCTTGAGTCTGCAAACCGGTGCAGCGGGGTCCGCCATGTTCAGCGGTGTGGCGCTGCAAGCCAACGGCCCAATGAACGCCTTGCAGCTCAGTGCCCGAGGCATCGCCAGCGTGGCACCTTGGCAGGCCACACTCGACTTCGTCGGCTCCAGCACCCTATTGCCAGGCGCCGGGCAGTTGGACTTGAGCCGCCTGGCCCTGAACCTCGCAGCGAACCAGTCGAACGACAGCATCGCCGCCTCTGTTGGTTGGACCCTGCAAAACGCCCAGCCACTCAAGCTGCGCTGGGAAGCCACACCGGCCAGCGGTCCGATCGTGGACGCGGGCACCGGCGAACTGCTGCTGCGGCCCCAGAGCGGCGCGCCTAGCGTGCTGAACACACCCTTGTCCATCAATTGGCAACGCCTGGTCTGGCAAGCACAGTCGCTGGAAACCCGGGGTCGTTTGCAAGGCCTATCGTTGCCCTGGATCGATGCGCTATTGGCGTTGGGCCAGTCGTCCGGCCGCGGGCCCATCTTGGCAAACGGCCTGAGCGGCGATCTGGTCCTGGACGGCGAATGGGACCTGCGCGTTCCCGCCGACACGGCCTCGCCCTTGACGCTTTCCGCCTCGCTGCAGCGCCGCGGAGGCGACCTGCGCTGGCAGGGCAATGGCAGCAACAATGGCAGCGCCATCTCCGCAGAGCCTGGCAATCCGGTGGCGGCCGGCATGAGGGACGCGCGCATCAGCCTGAATGTGAAAGACCGTGAGGTGCAGGCGCTCTTGCGTTGGGACACCGAACGCCTGGGCCAAGCCAGCGCCGACGCGTCCTCCCGGCTGAACCCAGGTGGCGCTGCACAGAACGCCAGCGCACTCGACCGATGGTGGCCCGCCACCACGCCCATCCGCGGCACGGCTCAGGTAAGGCTGCCGCAGGTCGGCGTGTGGTCCATGCTGACGCCGCCAGGCTGGCGCATGAACGGCACACTCACCGCAGACGCCACGCTGGCTGGTACCCGTGGCGCGCCCGAGTGGCGCGGCAACCTGCAGGGCGATCAGCTGGCGCTGCGTTCGCTGGTGGACGGCTTCGCCTTCAGCGACGGGCAACTGCGCGCCACCCTCGAGGGCGATCGCATCAGTGTGAACCGCCTCAGCCTACAAGGCCCGGGTGGCACCAGCGTCGGCGGCACACTGGAAGCCCGAGGCCAGGCGGAATGGCGCGCCGTACCCGGCAGCCTGCTGCGCCAGCCCTTCATTGAGCTGCAAGCGCAGGCGCAACGCCTGCGCGTGTCTAGCCGGGCCGATCGCCGCCTCACGCTTTCGGGCGAGGTGAGCGCCAAACTCGCTGGCCGCGAACTGCAATTGCGTGGGCAACTCAAGGCCGACTCGGCGCTGTTCATCCTCCCTGACGAAATGGCCCCC
>JBIIQD010000201.1:0-5369 GCA_044342265.1 Hydrogenophaga sp.
GTTCTTTCAGTGGTGAAGGAACCCCCTTGAAGTACTGGACAGGACGCAGGCAGACATACAGATCCAGCTCCTGGCGCAGCGCCACGTTGAGCGAACGAATGCCTCCCCCCACTGGCGTTGTGAGGGGACCCTTGATCGACACCACAAACTCCCTGAGCACAGCCAGGGTTTCCTCGGGCAGCCATACGTCGGGGCCATATACCCGAGTTGCCTTTTCGCCGGCATAGACCTCCATCCACTGAATCCGACGGCTTCCGCCATAGGCCTTCTCCACCGCAGCATCGACCACCTTGAGCATCACAGGCGTGATGTCCAGCCCGGTGCCATCGCCCTCGATGTAGGGAACGATGGGCTGATCGGGAACGTTCAGCGACATGTCCGGGTTGACGGTGATCTTTTGACCCACAGCGGGCACCTTGATATGCTGGTACATAGAACAGGAATTCCGATGAAATGAAGTGAGGAGTGAAGACTTTGATCCAGAAATTTTAGTCCCGCGCACCCCCTTGCGATCACGCACAATGTCGGCTCAACTGCTAACACGCAAGCCCAATGATCCGACGCGCAACCCTACTGCTGGTCCTGTTGGCCGCCTTGTCGAACTCCGCGTGGCCTCGCGAAGAGCCGCAACGCAACCTGCCACGCGTGGCCCTGACGGCGGGTATGCACCTGATTCAGGCCCAGGTAGCGGCCACGCCCGCGCAGCGGGCTACCGGGCTGATGCACCGCACCGACATGCCTGTCAATGAGGGCATGCTGTTCGTGTTCGAGGAACTTGCATCACAGTGCTTCTGGATGAAGAACACTTTGTTGCCGCTGACGGCCGCCTTTGTCGCCGACGACGGGACCATCGTCAACCTGGCCGACATGAAGCCGCAAACCACCGACTCCCATTGTTCAGAGAAGCCGGTGCGCTACGTGCTGGAGATGAATCAGGGCTGGTTCGCCAAGCGTGGGCTTAAGGCGGGCAACCGGCTCGGTGGCGCTGTGTTCGAAACCCGACGCTGACACCTGCAGACGCAAGAAAGCCCACCCCTTTTACGGTGGGCTTCTTTTTGTTCAGTGCGCGGCGCACGGACGCCGCAGCGGCTCAGGCGGCCGACGCCAGCAAGGCATTCAGGGTCTCGCTGGGCCGCATGACGGAAGACAACTTGTCAAAGTCAGGCTTGAAGTAGCCACCGATGTCGACTGGCTGGCCTTGCACTGCAGTCAGCTCGTTCACAATGGTCATTTCGTTGTCGGTCAGCGCTTTGGCCAGTGCAGCGAAACGGGTTGCCAGCTCCGGGCTTTCGGATTGAGCTGCCAACTCTTGGGCCCAGTAAAGGGCGAGGTAGAACTGGCTGCCGCGGTTGTCAAGCTGGCCGGTCTTGGGTGACGGGTTCCTGTTGGTGTCCAGCAGCTTGCCCGTGGCAGCGTCCAGCGTTTTGGCCAGCACCTTGGCCATGGCATTGCCGGTCTTCAAGCCCAGATCCTCCAGGCTCACCGCCAGCGCCAGGAACTCGCCCAGCGAATCCCAGCGCAGGTGGTTTTCTTCCACCAGCTGCTGCACGTGCTTGGGAGCCGAGCCACCCGCACCGGTTTCGTACAAACCGCCACCGGCCATCAGCGGCACGATGGACAGCATCTTGGCCGAGGTGCCCAGCTCCATGATCGGGAACAGGTCGGTCAGGTAGTCACGCAGGATGTTGCCGGTGGCACTGATGGTGTCCAGGCCGCGGATCACGCGCTCGAGCGTGTAGCGCATGGCACGCACCTGGCTCATGATCTGGATGTCCAGGCCCGCCGTGTTGTGCTCGTGCAGGTACATCTTGACTTTGGTGATCAGCTGCGCTTCGTGGGGGCGGTACTGGTCGAGCCAGAACACCACTGGGGTGTTGGAATTGCGTGCGCGGTTGACGGCCAGCTTGACCCAGTCGCGGATGGCGGCGTCCTTGACCTGGCACATGCGCCAGATGTCGCCCTGCTCCACGTTCTGGCTCAGCAGCACTTCCCCGGTGGCGAGGTCGGTGATGTTGGCCACGCCGTCCTCGGTGATTTCAAAGGTCTTGTCGTGCGAGCCGTATTCCTCGGCCTGCTGGGCCATCAGGCCGACGTTGGGCACCGTACCCATGGTCTTGGGATCGAAAGCGCCGTGCCACTTGCAAAAGTTGATGATCTCCTGATAGATACGGGCGAAGGTTGATTCAGGCATCACGGCCTTGACATCCTTGAGGCGACCATTGGCGTCCCACATCTTGCCGCCGTTGCGGATCATCGCGGGCATAGATGCGTCCACGATCACGTCGTTGGGTGAGTGAAAGTTGGTGATGCCTTTGGCCGAATCCACCATGGCCAGCTCGGGGCGGTTCTCATGGCAGGCATGCAGGTCGCGTTTGATCTCGTCCTGTTTGCTTTGGGGCAGCGAAGTGATCTTGGCATAGAGATCGGCCATGCCGTTGTTGACGTTGACGCCCAGCTCCTTGAACAGATCACCATGCTTGGCGAACGCTTCCTTGTAGAAAATCTTGACGCAGTGACCGAACACGATGGGGTGCGAGACCTTCATCATCGTGGCCTTGACGTGCAGCGAGAACATCACGCCGGTCTTGCGCGCGTCTTCAATCTCGCGCTCATAAAACTCGCACAAGGCCTTCTTGCTCATGAACATCGAGTCGATCACTTCGCGATCCAGCAGCGACACCTTGGCTTTGAGCACGATGGTCTGACCGCTCTTGGTCATCAGTTCCATCTTCACATCTCGGGCTTTGTCTAGCGTGATCGACTTTTCACCGTGGTAGAAATCGCCAGCGTGCATGTGCGACACGTGAGAGCGCGAGGCCTGACTCCACTCGGCCATGCTGTGCGGGTTCTTGCGGGCAAATTCCTTGACGGCACGCGGTGCACGGCGGTCTGAGTTGCCTTCGCGCAAAACCGGGTTTACCGCGGAGCCGATGCATTTGGCGTAACGGGCCTTGATCGCCTTTTCTTCGTCGTTTTTGGGCGCGTCAGGGTAGTCTGGCACCGCATAGCCTTTGGACTGCAACTCCTTGATGGCGGCCTCCAACTGGCCCACCGAAGCGCTGATGTTGGGCAGCTTGATGATGTTGGCTTCTGCGCGCAAAGTGAGCTTGCCCAGTTCGGCCAAGGCGTCGGGCACCCGCTGAGCCTCTGTCAGGCATTCTGGAAACGTGGACAAAACGCGCGCGGCCACCGAAATGTCGGCGGTGGTCACCTGGACCCCGGCAGGGGCAGCAAACGTGCGGATGATCGGCAGAAAAGATGCTGTCGCCAGCAACGGCGCCTCATCGGTAAGCGTGTACACGATGGTCGATGACGATTGGCTCATGAGTTGGCTCCTGGGTCGTTGTAGGAAATCCGCCGAACCGATCGCAGTTCGGACGCTAACATTCGATGCTCCGGGATTTTGCTTTCAGTGCTCTGACCCGAACTTCAAAATTTGAAGTGTTATCTCACATAACAAAAAAACCAAAGCAAAAATTCAACTTTTTTTTCGACGTCGCTGATTGGTCTTGCGCATGAGCCCTTCAGACACCCCTCGCCGTACAAAAAAAGGCCTTGAGACTCAAAGCCTCAAGGCCTCTTACTTGGCGGCAACGCCGCCAGGATCAGGCGAAGTTGGCTTCTGCGAACGACCAGTTGACCAGCTTGTCTACAAAAGTCTCAACGAACTTGGGACGCATGTTCCGGTAGTCGATGTAATAGGCGTGTTCCCACACGTCGACTGTCAACAGGGCTTTGTCGGCCGTCGTCAGCGGGGTGCCGGCGGCGCCCGTGTTGACGATGTCCACCGACCCGTCGGCCTTCTTGACCAGCCAGGTCCAGCCCGAACCGAAGTTGCCCACCGCCGACTTGACGAAAGCTTCTTTGAAGGCGGCGTAACTGCCCCACTTGGCCGTGATGGCCGCTGCCAGTGCACCAGACGGCTCACCACCACCGTTGGGCTTCATGCAGTTCCAAAAGAAGGTGTGATTCCAGATCTGGGCTGCGTTGTTGTACACGCCTCCACTGGACTTTTTGACGATGGACTCCAGGTCCATGGCTTCGAACTCGGTTCCCTTTTGCAGGTTGTTGAGGTTGACCACATAGGCGTTGTGGTGCTTGCCATGGTGGAACTCCAGTGTCTCCTTGGAATAGTGCGGCGCCAGGGCGTCGATAGCGTACGGCAGTGAAGGCAGGGTGTGTTCCATGTGGGGTCCTTGTGCTGGAGGGAAGTGAACGAAACTGGTACCGCGTCTCTTCGGATCAGTGAGACTGGCGACAGGAATGAAGAATTGTAGGCAAGACCAAGGTCAGGTACCCACCGCAGGGGATTGTGGTCGTTTTTCCTCAAGGATTGACCGTCATCTCCTTGGACCCGTCGGCAAGCGTGGCCCGCACGAACCGGCCCGATGGCAATTGCCCGACGCGGGACAATAGGGTGCCTCGCTCGTCGGTTAGAAGAGCGTATCCGCGCTCAAGCACCAGACGGGGATCCAGCAATGCCAATGCGGCTTCGCTACGATCCAATCGAAGCGCCTGCGCAGCAAGGCCTCTAGACACCGCCACTGGCAGGACCTGAGACAAGCGGTCCAGCGAAATGAACTTTTGCTGTCGCTTGAGCTGCACCAGGTTCGAAAGACGATGTTGGAGGGAGACAAGCCTCTGCTGGCTCTCGTGCAGCCGCGTCGAGGGGCGGCCCAGCCGCTGGGAGATTCGGTCAAGGCGCTGGGTGCGCAGATCCAAGCTCCGGCCAGCCGCCGACCCCAGATCCGACGCCAGCTGGCTCAGTGCGTCCAGGCTGGTCTGGCGATTTGTCGCACAGAGTTCCGCTGCAGCAGTCGGTGTCGGCGCCCGCAGGTCGGCGGCGAAATCGCAGAGCGTGAAGTCCGTTTCATGTCCGACGCCACATACCACCGGCATCGGTGCCCGGGCCACCGCGCGCACGACGTTTTCATCGTTGAAGGCCCACAGGTCTTCCAGCGAGCCGCCGCCGCGCACCAGCAACAGGACCTCTCCCTCGCCAAGGTGCTCAAACCGCTGGTACGCCCGCTCCAGGGCCTGACACAGCTCCAGTGGCGCCTGGGTCCCCTGAACCGATGCAGGATGAATCAGCACCGGAATGTGTGGCACCCGACGCTGCAAGGCCGTCACCACATCGCGCAGCGCAGCGGCTCCCAGCGAGGTGACCACGGCAATGCTGTGCGGTTGCAAAGGCAAATCGCGCTTGCGCCGCGGATCAAACAGTCCCTCGTCGGACAGTCGCGCCTTCAAACGCAGGAACTGCTCGAACAACGCGCCCTGCCCGGCAGGCTTGAGCGTTTCGACGATCAACTGCAGGTCACCTCGTGGACCGTAGACGTCGAGCTTCCCTTGCGCCTGCACCAACAAAC
>JBIIQD010000202.1:0-5349 GCA_044342265.1 Hydrogenophaga sp.
AACGTCGATCCCCAGGCCCACCAATGCCTGCAGGTTCCACTGCGTCTGCACCACCGAGCCCCAGGCCGCCGCCAGCACCCAGGCCAGCGACAGCACCCCCAGGCGCCGCGTCCAGCGGGTCGATGGGGCATCATGGCGGGGACTGGCGTTCATACGGCTCATTATGAAATACCTGCTTGCTGTGATCCTCGTTGTGCTGTCCATCGGCGCACAGGCCCAGACCGTGGCCTACCGCGTCGAGACCGTGGCCAGCGGCCTGGCGCACCCCTGGTCGATGGCGTTTTTGCCCGGCGGCAGCCTGCTGGTCACCGAGCGCCCAGGCCGGCTGCGCGTGATCGAGCCAGGGCCTGATGGCCGGCTGCAGCTGCGTGCCGAGCCCGTGACCGGCCTGCCGCCGGTGCTGGCGCGGGGCCAGGGCGGCCTGTTTGACGTGTTGCTGGATCCGGACTTTGCGAACAACCGTCGGCTGCTGCTCTCGTTTGCCCACGGAACGCCCGAGGCCAACCACCTGCGTGTGGTCAGCGCCCGGTTCGACGGCCGCCAGTTGCTGGAACTGCGGCCCGTCTTCACCTCACAGCCCGCCAAGACCGACGCCCAGCACTTTGGCGGTCGCATGGCCTGGTTGCCCGACGGTACGCTGCTGTTTGGCATGGGCGACGGCAATCTGGAGCGCACCGACGCGCAGCGCCTGCACACCCACCTGGGCAAGTTCATGCGCATCCACGCCGACGGTCGCGCACTGGCTGACAACCCGTTTGTGAAGCGAGCCGGCGCCCTTCCCGAGATCTACAGCCTCGGCCACCGCAACCCGCAAGGCGTGGTGGTGGTGGATGGCGTGCCCTATGCCCACGAACACGGCGCGCGCGGCGGGGACGAACTCAACCGCATCGAAGCCGGCATCAACTACGGCTGGCCCATCACCACCGGTGGCGTCGACTACACCTACGCCCGCATCACCCCCTACCGCAGCCTGCCCGGCATCACGCCGCCGCTGACCGAATGGACCCCCTCCATCGCCCCCGCCGGGCTCGCGTGGTACGACGGCGCGCTGTTCCCCGGCTGGCGCGGCAGCCTGCTGGTGGCCGCCCTCGCCGAACGCAGCGTGCGGCGGGTTCCGATGAACAAGGGAGTGCCTGGAACGCAGGAGGTGCTGTTCAAAGAGCTGGACGAACGCTTGCGCGATGTGCGTGCAGGACCGGACGGCGCGGTATACCTGCTGACGGACAACCCCGAAGGGCGCGTGTTGCGGGTGGTGCCTGCTGTACCCTGACGGACCGCTTCAGATCTGGTCGATCGGCGTCTGGTTCTGAGGGGCTTCACCCGCGCGATCGGCGAGCGAGAACCGGTCTTCGGTCCGGGTGTAGAAGCTGGCCCCAAAGCGAGCGATAGGGCTGTAGTCGCGCAGGTTGACGCGCCAGGCTTCGGTGTCGATCAGACCTTCGCGCGCGGCCAGCCATTGAATGCGGCCAATGAACACATAGCGGCTGGCTGTCTCCAGCTTTTCGTGCAGCACGCATTCAAACGCAATCGGGGACTCTTGAATGCGGGGCGGCTTCACGGTGTGCGAAGGCACTGGCGTGAGTCCGACCGCCGCCAGTTCGCTCACATCGGAGGGCAAAGCTTCGCCGCAAGCGTGCATCTTTTGCGCCAGCGGTTCGTCCGACATGTGCACCACGAACTCGCCGTTGTGCAAGATGTTGGCGGCGGTGTCCTTGAGTCGACCGTCGGACAGCCGGTTGATGCTGATCATCAGGATCGGCGGGTCTTCGCCGACCATGTTGAACATGGAGAAAGGGGCGGCGTTGACCACGCCGTTGGCGCCCAATGTGGTCACCAAGGCAATGGGCCTGGGCACGATCAGGCTGGCCATCAGCTTGTACCGCTGGTAGCTGGTGATCTGCTGGAAGTCGACTTCGGTCATGGGTCTTGTTGTGGCGCGCCGGGCACCAGGCGGTGCAAACGAAAAAGGGCGGCAGGCCCATTGTAGAAACCATGGGTGCTGCCGCCCGGCTGCGGCGCGGTGGCGCCGCGGCTGGCCGAGTCGATCAGGTGATCACTTCCACCTTGGCGCGCTTGGCCACCGCGGTCCAGTTGGAGATTTGCGACTGGATCAGCTTGCTGAAATCTCCACCCATCACCGGGGTCTTGCGCGGCAGGGTCTGGATGTCTTCCAGCCGCTGCGCGATGTCGGGCTTGGCCAGAATCTCGGGGATGAGGGCCGTCAGGCGCTGCGCGATCGGGGCCGGCAGGTCCTTGGGCGCCGACAGGCCCAGCCACTGCGAACCGGTGAGAGAGGGCAAGCCTTGTTCGGCAAACGTGGGGATGTTGGGCAAAGCGGTCAGGCGGCTGCTCGTGGAAACCGCCAGCGCGCGAAGGCTGCCGGCCTTGAGCTGCGCGACGTTGGTCGTCACCGGATCAAAGACACCATCGATCAGGCCAGCCATCAGATCCTGCATGGCGGGGGCGCTGCCCTGATACGGCACATGGTCGTGTTCAGGGGCCTGACCGTCGATCTTGAGCAGCTCGCCAAACAGGTGGTTGGCCGAACCGATGCCCGAAGAGCCGTAGCGAACGGGCTTGGTCTTGGCCGCTTCAACGTATTGGGCCAGCGTCTGGTAGGGCGACTGGGCGCGCACCAACAACAGCATCGGCGCTTCCACCAGCATGCCCATGTGGGTGAAGTCGTTCAAAGGATCAAAGGGCATGGTGCGGCGCGTTGCCGTGGCATACACATGCACCGAGGCGTGGCTGACCAGCAGGCTGTAGCCATCGGCCGCCTGACGGCTGGCGTATTCGGTGCCAATGAGCCCGCCCGCGCCCGCCCGGTTTTCCACGATGACGGACTGCGAAATAGCCTGCGACAGGTGGGGCGCCATCAAACGCGCAATGGTGTCGACCAGACCGCCAGGGGGGTACTGACAAATCAGCCGAACCGGTCCCTTGGTCGGCCAGGCAGACGACTGGGCATGCACCCAGGGGGCGGCCACCGCAGCCGTGCTGGCTGCCAAAAAATCACGACGCTTCATGGTATCTCCTCGTATTGGGAAAGGGGCTTGAACAGAACAGGCCACAGAGCGACCAGCCAGTGGCCGTCATGGTTGCCAGCGGCAGTGGTTTGCACGTTCCGTGCCACCAGTGAAGCACCTCTTGCGCGCCGGGCGGCGGCATGGAAGTTGCGCTCAGTGGTTTGCTCATCACAGGACCGCTCCTGCGAACGCGCACCAAGATTGGGCAGATGGACAATGCGCACCAACGTAGAACATGGCGCACGCCGGGTGCCGGTATCGCTGTCAGTCGCAACTTCACGCACAACACACCATGAGCCTCACAACATCTCGTCGCCTCCTGGTCATCAACCCCAACACCAATGAAGCGACCACCCATCGGCTGCAAGGTGTTTTGCAGCCCTTGTTGCCGGTGGGCACAACCCTGGACATGCGGACCGCCCGCTTCGGGGCGCGGTACATCGCCTGCGAAGCCAGCCACGCCGTGGCCTCGCATGCCAGCCTGGACACGTGGACGGGCTACCTTGCCGAAGGACATGCTCCGGCGGACGGCGTCTTGATCGGCTGCTTCGGTGACCCGGGCCTCTTTGCCCTGCGCGAAGCGAGCGCCTGTCCCGTGACAGGCCTGGCCGAAGCCTCTTTCATCCAGGCGGCACAACAAGGGCCATTCGCCATCGTCACCGGCGGTCAGCGCTGGAAGCCGATGCTGACCCGGTTGGCGCAAAGTCTGGGCTTTGAGCATTTGCTGTGTCGCATCGAAACCGTGGCCCCGAGTGGTTCGGCGCTTCAGGCCGATCCGGAGATGGCGTTGCGCTGTCTGAGCGAAGCCTGCGCCCTGGCGGCCCAATCCGATGCGAAGAGCATCATTCTTGGCGGCGCCGGGCTGGCAGGCTATGCCCAGACCCTGCAATCCCACTGCCCGCTACCGCTGATCGACAGCGCCAGAGCCGGGCTGGAGGTGTTGCTGCAGAACCAGGCGCCCGCGGCCACCCGGTCGGTCAATGGGTTCCACGCTGAATGGAGCAACCTGCCCGCGGCCTTTGGCCGGGGAGGTGAACAGGCCTTGGGGCTTTGCGGTCCGCTTCAATGAAGCAGCTGTTCATGGCCTTCGGCGGTCGGCCTAGAGCGGACATCGACATCCCTGCCAGAGTGCAGTCGCTCAACAACGCTACCGAGCGTGGCCCCGGTCAGCTGGCTTGCCGCAGCAGCCACTGCCGAAAGCGCTGCGTCCGTGGCATGCCCGCACAGTCGGCCCGGTAGACGACGTAGTAGGACAGCGGTGAGGCCATGCGGACCGACGGGAACAGGCGCACCAGGCGACCACTGGCAACGTCGTCGTGCGCCATCACGCTGCGCGCGAGCGCCACACCCTGGCCGTCGATCGCCGCCTGCAGCACAGCCGCAGAGTTGTTGATCTTCAGACCACGGGCCGTGGTGGCCGGGTGCGTCACACCCGCCGTGCGCAGCCAGCTGTCCCAGGTCGGGAAGCCTTCGTCCGCGCCCATCGACAGGTCGTGGATGAGCGTCTGGCGCAGCAGGTCCGCGGGCTTGTGCAGCCGCCGGGCTTTCTGTGTCGGCAGTGGTGAGCAGACCGGGAACACCTCTTCGTCGAGCAGCTTGTCGGCCTGCAGACCGGGCCAGTGCCCCGCACCGTACCGCACGCCGATGTCGATGCGCTGCGCGACGAAGTCCACCGGCTTCAGGCTGGTGTCCAGGCGAATGTCGGTCTCGGGGCACTCCGACTGAAAGCTCTCCAGGCGAGGCAACAGCCACTTGGCGGCAAAGGCCGGGCTCACCGCGACGGTGAGCACGCCGCGGGTCGATCCTTCGCGCAGGCGATCCAGCGCCAGACTCAACCGGTCGAAGCCGGCGCGCAGCTCCGGCAGCGCCCGCTCGGCGGCTTCCGTCGGGACGAGGCGTGCGCGGCCGCTGGTCGCCCGGTGGAACAGCGGCGTACCCAGCCAGTCTTCCAGCGTGCGGACCAACTGTCCGACGGCCGCGGGCGTGACGTGCAGCTCCGCCGCCGCAGCGGCAAAACTCTGGTGACGAGCGCTGGCCTCGAATGCGCGAAGCGCGTTAAGGTGCACAGGAACCTTCATCGTTGAATAGATTTTCTTTGTCGGACGGACACTTTATCCCGTTTGCGACAACGCCGTGCGGCACAGACACTGTGGTCACAGCGAACGGCAGCCATTCGCTGTGATCGATCAACTTTTTATTTGGCCCGCCGAGGCGGGCCACTCACAGGAGTCTGCAATGGGAAATCAGTTCAAGGGTCGCAAGCTGCTGGTCGTCGGCGGCACGAGTGGCATGGGGTTCGAGGCCGCCCGGATGGTGCTCGCCG
>JBIIQD010000204.1:0-5335 GCA_044342265.1 Hydrogenophaga sp.
CCAGGAGGAATGGGAAGAAAGTGATGGTGCTCACCATCTCGAAATCCTCGACCGTCTTGTAGGGCAGCGACTTGTACAGCGCGCCTGCGGCGGTATGGCCACCGGTGGCCAGCAACAGGGTGTAGCCGTCGGGTCGGGCACGGGCGACGGTGTTGGCAGCGATGGTTCCGCCAGCGCCAGATTGCGCTTCGACGACCACCGCCTGCCCCAGGGGCTTGGCGATCTCATTGCCGATGGCCCGGGCAATCGCATCGGCGTTGCCGCCAGCCGCAAAGCCCTGAAGAATTTTGATGGGGCGGTCGGGGTAAGCGGGAGCCTGGGCGTGTGCCAAGCTCATAGCCCAGGGCGTGGCCGCAACCGCACCCACTTGCAAAAACTGTCGACGCAACATGACTTGTCTCCTTTATGGTCTGGCAAAAAAATCGCGCGAACACAGGCCAGGGCCCGGTGCCGCAGCGGGTGGTTGAAATCAAGGGGTCAAAACGATCTTTCCCATCGTGGCGCCCGCGTCCAGGATCCGATGCGCTTCCTGCACCTGGTCCAGCTGGAGCACCGTCGGTGCCGGCACTCGCACATGGCCTGCAGCCAACAAGCGAAGCGATTCGTCCATGAGCTGGCGGCGCAGCGTCTGGTCGGCATCGAAGGTGTGCATGGAGAAGCAGCGCACCGCGAGACTGCGCCCCAGCAAGGCCCGGAGCGTGACGAACACGTCTTCCGGCGGAAGACCAGCGACGGCGTTGTAGGACACCACCGTGCCCATGGGCGCCAGGCTGTGCAGACAGTCGGTCAGCGATTGACCACCGATGGGGTCAAAGGCCAGGTCCACGCCACGGCCGCCCGTCTGGGCCTGCACGCTTTGCGGCAACGCACCCGACTCGGTGTTGAACACTTCGTCGAATCCGTTCTCCATCGCAAAACGCCGCTTCGCCTCTGAGCGGACCGAACCCAGCACCAACAGCCCCCGGTGCCTGGCCAGTTGGGCCAGCATGGTGGCCACGCCACCAGCGGCACCGGTGATCAGCACGGACCGCGCGTCTTGCGATCTGGCTGCGAGGAACAAGGCATGGGCCAGCTGGAGGTTGGGTGCACTGACAGCGGTGGTCGCGTCCAGCCCTGCTGGGAGAGCGAACGGCGCCTCTTGTGCCACCACGATGGACTCCGCATAGCACCCGCCTCGCACCGGCAGCTCCCGTGCACTCACCAGCACGCTGTCGCCTTCGCGCCAGCGCGTCACGCCAGGGCCCACCGCATCGACGACACCCCCCATCTCAGCGCCCGGGATGGCGGGGAGCGGCGGCATCCATTTGTAGCTGCCGTTGCGGATCAACACATCGGGTCTCCCCACGCCGATGACCTGGGCGCGCACCCGAATCTGTCCCGCTGCGGGCACAGGCTCCGGCATGTCCACCAGCGTCAGCGCATCCGGGCCACCCGGCGTGAAGACACGAATCGCACGCATGCGTTCAGTCCTGCGCGACGACCGGATTGACCAGGGTGCCGATGTCTTCGATCTCGACCTCGCAGACGTCGCCCGGCTTCATGAAGCGCTGCGGCTTGCGGCTCCAGCCCACGCCGGCCGGAGTGCCGGTGATGATCACGTCGCCCGGCACCAGCGTGAAGATGGTGGAGGCGTAGGCAATCAGACGCGGGACAGAAAAGATCATGTGACCGGTGTGGCTGCTTTGCACCACCTCGCCGTTCAACCGCGTCACCAGCTTGAGCTCACGGCCCGGCGCGATCTCGTCGGCGGTGACCATCCAGGGGCCGAAGCCGCCGGTGTCCTCGAAGTTTTTGCCCGACGCAATCTGTTTGGCGTGGAACTGCCATTCCCGAACGCTGGCATCGTTGTAGATGCTGTAGCCGGCGATGTGTTCATAGGCCTTGGCTTCGGGGATGTCGCGCCCGGGCTTGCCGATGATGACGGCCAGCTCGCCTTCCCAGTCCAGCGTTTCGGACACACGGGGCCGCACGATCGGCCGACCGTGGGCCACCTGCGAACGCCAGACGCGCAGGAAGATCGGCGGCTCTTCAGACAGCTCGCGTTGCATGCCGGCGGCGATCACCTCCTGGTGGTGGTCCATGTAGTTGCGCACCGCGCAGACGATCTTTTCTGGCCGGGGAATCACCGGCAGGTAGGCCAGGCCGGCCAGAGGCGCGTCCACCGCCTGCCCCTGCACATCTTTGGCAGCCTGCAAGTAGCGCCCCGATCCGATGTAGTCGGCCAGTGTTCGGCATTCGGGTATGCGCCGACCGAGATCGACCACGCCGTCGCCGACCACGGCGCCCCAGGTCTCTTGACCATTCAATGTGAAAGAGAGCAGTTTCATGAAGTTCCTCAACAGACAAGAAGAGATGGAAGGGGTCAGCTTGCGTTCGGTGCCTTGGACACAAAGCGCTCGCGCCAGGCGTCAATCGGCATGAAGCTGGGATCACGGCGGCAGATCGCTTCGGTCTGCGCCAGGATGTCGGCATCGGGCAGGCTCAGGTCCAGCGGATCACCATGCGGTTGCGAGATGTAGAAGGGCATGTCGATGTAGATCTCGATGGTGTTGCCTTCCGGATCGGCGAAGTACACCGACAGCGCGTTGCCATGGTTGAGCGGCACCACCCGGGTCGCGCCCAGCGTCAAGGCACGGTCGCGGATGTCCCGCAGCGACTGGATCGAGGGCACGGCAAAGGACAGCTGCATGACGGTGCTGAAGGTGGCCTCTGGCGGGCGACCACCGGCGATCACCAACTGGTGGTGCTGCTCCGGGCTGGCGCTCAGAAACACCAACGGGCTTTTGAACGTGCGTCCCACGCCGCGGTCGGTTTCGGTCAAGCCAAACACCACCTTGTAGAACGTCACCATGCGCTCGACGTCGGTCACGAAGATGCCGAAGTGAGAGGGAGTGGGCCGGGTCACTTGAAGCATGAAGGGTCTCCTGTTTGTTCGCTTCTCGATGAACTGCTGGGCGGTTGTACGCACCTCAGCACGGCTGGTGCTGCCGCACACACTTTGTGCATGATACAGCTTTTGTGCATAAAGTTTACTGGCTTTTTTCCGTGAACGGTTTCGACGCATCACAAGCCATCAACCCGAAAGAAGACCCGCCACGGCCAAGCTGACTTCGCTTGGGCCGGTTCAGCTCACTGTCGAACCCGGGTAAGTCCTGATCTCTGCAGATTACATTACACTCAAAATGTAATCAAGAAAAGCCCATCCATGAGCCCCAACCTGCACCAAATCAAAAGCGCTGCGACGCGTGCCCGCTTGATCGACGCCGCCATGGACGTCCTGCAGATCAAGGGCTACGACCAGCTGTCGCTGCACGAAGTGGCGCGCGTGGCGCAGATGACCACCGGTGCGGTCCAGCACCACTTCGGCTCCAAGGCTGCGCTGATGATGGAAGTCCTGGGACACCTGGTCGACAGACTCGAACAGAACAACAATTTCTGGCCCCCTGCCGAATGGCCCGCCAGACGCCGTGCCGATCACTTTGTGCGCCAGGCCTGGTTGCAGTTCTACAGCCAGCCACGGTTCGCGGCAGCCTGGTCGGCCTACCTGGCCGCCCGAGACGACGCGGTCATGACCGCACACATCGTGGAACGCCGCAGCCTGCTGGCCGAGCGTCTGTCGGAACGCATGCGCCAAAGCTTTCCCGAGCTGGAAGCCTGGCCCGACAGCCTGGCGCGCGTGCACTTTGTGCTCTCCTGCCTGCGAGGCCTGGGCCTGCAAGCGCCGTTCGCGCCCCAGCCCGTCATCGACGCGCAGCTCAAGGTGCTGTCGCTCACCCTGCAATCCTTCCTCAAACCAGCGGAGACACATCCATGAACCCGACCCGACGCCAGTCCGCGGCCTGGCTGGACCTGGTGGCCCTGACGCTGATGATCCCCCAGACCTTTGTCCAATCCACGGCACTCACGCCGGCTTGATTTGCCTAGAAGAAAGGAAACCCATGAACGCCCCCACCGAACACCACCACCTCGCGCCGCAACTCCAGCTGCGCGAGGTGCCCGCCGCGCTGATTGAGGCGCTGCAAGCGCGCTTTGGTGCCCAGTGCTCCACCGCGCTGGCGGTGCGCGAGCACCACGGGCGCGACGAATCCATCTTCAGCGTGCCGCCGCCCTCGGCCGTGGTGTTTGCCCAGAGCACACAAGACGTGGCCGATGCCGTCCAGCTCGCCGCTTCGTTCAAGGTGCCGGTCATCCCCTTCGGCGTGGGCTCCTCGCTCGAAGGCCATCTGCTCGCGGTGCAGGGTGGCATCAGCATCGATGTCAGCCGCATGGACAAAGTCTTGTCCATCAACGCCGAGGACCTCACCGTGACGGTGCAGCCCGGCGTAACGCGTTTGGGCGTGAACAACGCGGTGAAAAGCGAAGGCCTGTTCTTCCCGATCGACCCGGGCGCGGACGCCTCCATCGGCGGCATGACCGCCACCCGCGCCAGCGGGACGAATGCCGTGCGCTACGGCACCATGCGCGAGAACGTGCTGGCCTTGGAGGTGGTGACCGCCAGCGGCGAGGTGATCCGCACCGGCACCCGCGCCAAGAAAAGCAGCGCCGGTTACGACCTCACCCGCCTGATGGTGGGCAGCGAAGGCACGCTGGGCGTGATCACCGAAGTCACGCTCAAGCTCTACCCGCTGCCCGAGGCGATCTCGGCCGCGACCTGCTCGTTCCCCACCATCGAGGCCGCGGTGCGCACCGTCATTCAAGTGATCCAGCTCGGCGTGCCGATCGCGCGCTGCGAGCTGATCGACGCGGGCACGGTGCGCATGGTCAACGCGCACAGCAAGCTCGGCCTGCGCGAAGAACACATGTTGTTGATGGAGTTCCACGGCTCGCCCGCGAGCGTGAAGGAACAGGCCGAGACGGTGCAGGAGATCGCGGCCGAGTTCGAGGGCAAGGCCTTCCAGTGGGCGACCACGCCCGAAGAGCGCACCCGCCTGTGGACCGCGCGGCACAACGCCTACTTCGTCGCCATCCAGAGCAAACCGGGCTGCCGCGCCATCAGCACCGACACCTGCGTGCCCATCAGCAAACTCGCCGACTGCCTGCTCGACTCGGTGGCCGAGGCCGACGCCAGTGGCATCCCGTACTTCCTGGTCGGCCACGTGGGCGACGGCAACTTCCACTTCGGCTACCTGATCGACCCCGACAAGCCGGAAGAACACCAGCAGGCCGAAGCGCTGAACCACACGCTGGTGGCGCGCGCGCTGGCGCTGAAAGGCACCTGCACCGGCGAACACGGCGTGGGCCTGCACAAGATGGACTTCCTGCGCACCGAAGCCGGCGACGGCGCCATCGACATGATGCGCGCCATCAAGCGCGCGCTGGACCCGCACAACATCTT
>JBIIQD010000203.1:0-5335 GCA_044342265.1 Hydrogenophaga sp.
CCAGGCTGTCAGTCGATCTTGTTGATCATCAGGTACAGGATGGGCAGCGGCAGCACCGTGGCCACCGCGCCGGAGATCTGCCAGATGCGCGACAGGCGCAGGTATTCCGAGGTGATGTGGTCGCACTTGCGCAGCAACTGGCGTTGCTTGAGCTGAATCGGCACCAGCACCAGCAACCAGATCAGGCCCGACAGGCCGAAGAGCATGTAGGACCAGCTGATCCAGCTGTGGCTCTCACTGCCCCCGAAACGAACCGACATCAGGTGTCCGGTGATCACCACGCCCAAGGCGCCGGTGACGGTGAACAGGAGGTCGGTCAGCAACACCATGCGGTTGCTGAACTGGATGATCTGGTGGTTGCGCGTGCGCTCGGCCAGCGCCGCCCAGGTGCCACTGACGATGACATTGCCCAGGAACAGGCAGGCACTCAGGATGTGGATGGTCTTGAGCGTGGTGCTCATGGTGGGGGCGTTTTCAGATCGGGGGCGGTTGTGTCGGGCGTCTCGTTGGCAGCGGCCTGCGCCGCTTCAAGCGCTCGCTGGCGAGCGGTGGCCTGGCGGGCGCGCTCCAGATCGCGAAACTGCCACCAGACAAACAGGCCCAGCGCCAGCACCAACCCGCCCACCTCCAGCAGCTTGATCCAGTTGCGTGGTGACATGGTCGTTACCCAGGCATTCCAACGGCTTCATGGATCTTCAACGCGAAAGGCGGTCATGTTCGACCAGATGGGCGTGGATCTCCACGAGGCGGGCCATGCGATCATCAAAGCGGCGCCACACGGTTCGCTCTTTCACCACAGGATCTGACGCCAATGGCGAATCAGCGGCCTCTACCAGGTAGGCAATGGCAGGCAGCGGCGCCATCACCTGGGTCTGACCCGCCGGTGCAACAAAGGCCGCGCCCGCAGCGCGGGCCAGCAGCGCCAGCTTGCGGCTGCGCGGCACCACCGTGCGCTGGTTGATCGAATCCAGCCCGCTGCGCGACAGCTGTTCGCCGATCTCGGCGTACACCAGCCGCGCCGCGTGGATGGCGGGGCGGCAGTCGCGCGGCAGCGCGGCGATGCCCTGCTCGGCACGCAGGTACAGCACCTCGGCGGCGTCCAGAAGGCGCTGGGTCACCTGTGCAATGGCGGGATTGAACACGGGCGCACGCAACCAGGCATCCGCATCCACCCCGGCTTCGCGCAGCCATTCGCGCGGCAGGTACAAGCGGCCATTGCGGGCGTCTTCCCCCACATCACGGGCGATGTTGGTCAACTGCATGGCCACACCCAGTTCGCAGGCGCGGGCCAGCACTTGCGCACCTTGCGCGCCCATCACCAGCGCCATCATGGCGCCGACCGCGCCCGCCACGCGAGCGCCGTAGTCCTGCACATCGGCCAGGGTCTCGTAGCGGCGGCCCTGTGCGTCCCACAAGAAGCCCTCCAGCAAGGCGTCGAGCAGGACGCGCGGAATGGCGAAGCGGTGCACCACCTGGCACAGCGCCCGGTCTTCGACGTCCGGACCCGGGCGCCCCGCGTAGATGGCATCGAGCTTGCCCCGCAAGGTGGCCATGGCGGCAAATGGATCGCTGCCCAGGTCGATGGCGTCATCAGCCAGACGACAGTATGCGTACAGCGCACTGGCGGGCGCACGCACCCGCGCAGGCAGCATCAGCGAAGCGGCGAAAAAGGACTTCGAACCACCACGCATGAGGGTCCGGCAAGCCGCCAGGTCGTAGCCGATGTCGGCTGGCGCCTCACTCTGGGCTCTATGGCGAACGGCTGCAGAGAAGGTGGCTTCAAGCAAAGGCTTTGACATCGGGGAGCACCTGTTCAAGCGTCTTGGCAGACATGAGCACACCTGGAATTCCAGCACCGGGGTGGGTGCCTGCACCCACCATGAAAAGGTTCTCGATGTCCTCGCTGCGGTTGTGCGCGCGGAACCACGCGCTTTGCAGCAGCAGGGGCTCTTGCCCGAAGGCCGCGCCCTGGTACGACAGCAAGCGGTCCTGAAAGTCTTGCGGTGTCGTGACGCGCGAGGTGGTGACGTGCTGGCGCAGGCCCGGCAGCACCGTGCGCTCCAGCGCCTCGGCCACGGCCTGGCGGTAGGGCTCGGCGTGGGCCGCCCAGTCGGTGCCGCTGGCCAGGTGCGGCACAGGGCTCAGCACATAGAAGGCATCACAACCGGCGGGCGCCAGCGAAGGATCGGTGGCGGTCGGCCGGTGCAGATAGAGACTGAAGTCTTTGGCCAGCTTGTGCCGCTTGAAGATGTCTTTCAGCAGCTCGTCGTAGCGGGGACCCAGCACCATCATGTGGTGAGGCACGTCTTCATATCGCTTGTTGGTGCCGAAGTACCAGACGAACAGGCTCATCGAATGGCGGCTGTTCTCAATGCGCTGGTTGGACCAGCGGCGACGGTACTGGGGCTCGATCAGGTGCCGGTAAGTCCACATGGTGTCGGCGTTGGAGACCACGATGTCGGCCTTGACCTTTTCGCCGCCCGCCAGGGTGACGCCGGTCGTGCGGCCGAGCTTGCTGCTGCCCGCCGGGGCCGGTTCCACATCGATGCGCGCAACCTCCGCGTTGTAACGGATGCGACCGCCCAGGCTGACGAGCAGCTTGACCATGGCGGTGATGATGGCCCCGGTGCCGCCCATGGCCGAGTGCACGCCGTAGCGACGTTCCAGCGTGTTGATGAGGCTGTAGATGCAGGTCACCGACAGCGGGTTGCCACCGATCAGCAGGGGATGGAAGCTGAACACGATGCGCAGCTTGGGGTTCTTGAAATAGCTGCACACCATCTGGTGGATGCTGCGCCAGCCGCGCATTTGCAGCATCTTGGGCACAGCGCGCAGCAGGTCACCCACCGTGTTGTAGGCAATGCCCCCGAGCTCGATGAAACCTTTCTGGTAGCAGATGGCGGCCTCTTCCAGAAACCGCTCGTAGCTGTCCAGGTCTTCGGGGCTGAAGCGGGCCACTTCGGCGCGCATGCGGTCGGCGTCGCCGGTGTAGTCGAACCAGGTACCGTCGTCAAAACGAATGCGGTAGTACGGGTCCATCGCTCGCAGTTCGACGTCGTCGCTGAAGGTTTTGCCAGCCAGCGCCCACAGCTCGTCGAACATGAACGGCGCGGTGATGATGGTGGGACCGGCGTCGAAGGTGTAGCCGTCCTGGCGCCAGACGTAGGCGCGGCCACCGGCGGCGTCGAGCTTTTCCAGCACCTCCACGCGCCAGCCGCGAAGCGCCAGGCGAATCGCGGCAGCCAGACCGCCGAAACCGCTGCCGATGACGAGGGCTCTCGGCCCACCCCGCGGTCCGGCGCCGGTGCCCATGGCCGTTAGGGGCGGCGCGCCATCAGCGGGCGTGAAGTAGCTGTTCATGGCTGTCCATAGTTGAGCCGTCATGGGTGGGATGTGCTTGGGCGGGCGAGCTTGGACTCAGGGGCGCATCGCTGCCCGCCACAGGCCGTCGTTTGGACAGGGCCCAGCGCCACAATGCGGTCGTCGACACCGGCAGCACCAGCATCGCGTGCTCCAGAATGGCCAGCGCCAGCATGGTGCCAACGAGCGTGAGCCCGAGCACCGTGCTGGCATCGGCGTTGGGGTCCAGCGCACGCATCACCATCCAGCCCAGCACCACGCTGGCGCCGACCACCACGAACGGAAACAGCAGGTTCATGGCGCGCCGACGGAAGAAGCTGCTGAGATAGGCCAGGTGCGGTGGCAAGAACTCTTCGCTCAGGTTGCGCACGCCCAGGAAGAGATTGAGCTTGGCGCTGGTGCGCATGGACCACAGCACCACAAAGGTCCAGGTACCTACCTGGTTGGGCTCGCCCCGGGTCATGGCGATCAGCAGCACCCCCACCAACAGAATGCCCAGCTCATGCCAGAGGATGGCGCGCACCGACTCGATGAAGCGCCGCCCTTCCCTGCCCTGGGCATAGGCCGCCGGCAGCGCGGTGGTGCGCGGCCCGGTGATCCAGCCGGTGAGGAAGCTGAGTTCGTGCCAGCCCCAGATCAGCAGCGCGCAGGTGAAAGCGCAGTAGATGGCCGCGGTCGTGGTCTGGTCGGCGGTGTGGTTCAACGCCACCAGCGCCGCCACGGCCAGGGCCGTCGATGCGAACAGGCTGAGCTTGTAGGCGCGCCTTTGCATGCCATTGAGCAACAGCACGATGCCGGTGCTGAACCACCAGATGAACACGGCAAACAGCGCGGCCAGGGCGATGTCAGACATGAATCGGTTGCCTGTTTCGACTGGACTTCAGATGACTCGGACCGAGCAAATCGGCTTACCAGGCGGGCGCCACTCGCACGTTCATCGGCAGTTCATGCCGGTGAACTGGCATCAGGTACAGGCGCCCGAAAGTCGCTGCACCTGCGACCGCCCAGAAGCCCTGCTTGAGCTTGCCGACGATGCCGCCGCGCTGTTTGGCTGCATCCATCCGGGTCTGGATCATGAACAGCCTGGCCAACCCGGCGCGGAAGGCCGGGTTGTCGGTGTCCAGCGAGATTGGGAACACCTGCTTGGTGATCTCGGTGGTGATGCGAAACACCTCGTAGTCGTAGGACGTGGGGTCCAGCCCCATCGCCGCCTTCAACATCGGCCGCGTATGGTCGCGCACATACATCGTGGCGTACACCGCCAACAGGAAGAAGCGGATCCACAGCAGGTTGCCGCCCTTGAGCAGGTGCGGCTGGGTGCGCATGATCAGCGCGAAGCTCTCGCCGTGCCTGAATTCGTCGTTGCACCAACGCTCGAACCAACGAAAGATGGGGTGAAAGCGCTTCTCGGGATGGCGCTCCAACTGGCGGAAGATGGTGATGTAGCGCGCGTAGCCAATCTTCTCGCTGAGGTAGGTGGCGTAGAAGATGTATTTGGGCTTGAAGTAGGTGTAGGCCTTGGTGCGCTTGAGATCGCCCAGGTCCAGTCCCAGACCGAAGTCGCGCAGGCTCTGGTTGATGAAGCTGGCGTGGCGCGACTCGTCGCGCGCCATGTAGCGCATGAGCGCCTTGATGTCGGGATTGGTGACGTTCTTCTGGATCTCGTTGTACAGGATGCAGCCGCTGAACTCGCTGGTCACGCTGCTGATCAGAAAATCCAGGAACTCTTCGCGCAGCTCGGGCGACACCTTCGAAAACACCTGCGCCACTTCTGCGGCGAACTCCGGCGTGCGCTGGAAGTGATCGTGGTTGTTGTCGCCTTCGTACTCGGCCATCATGGCGTCCCATTCGGCGCGCAAGGGCGAGACATCGATCGCGTCCATGGCCTTGAAGTCGGTGGTGTAGAAGCGCGGGCTCAGCAGCGATTCGGACTTGGCCTTGCGCGCGGCATCGTCCGAGCTGTGGATGCCCTCAA
>JBIIQD010000205.1:0-5331 GCA_044342265.1 Hydrogenophaga sp.
CTTTGGCGGCGGCCACGCGCTCGGACTCGGCCTTTGTGTACACCGGCCCGATCGGCTTGCTCGGGTGCTGGAACGCGGGATCCTGCGGGTCGACCTCCACCCGCGTGATGAGGGTCGTCACCGCTCGCGTGGCCGGCAAGAGGTTGGCCAGCTCCTGCTCCAGCAGATAGCCGATCATGCCGTCGGTCTGCGCGCCCAGCACGTCGAGCGGGTAGGCTTCCACGTCCGCGTAGGCTGCAGCCTGCAAGGCCAGCAGGCCGACCTGGGGGCCGTTGCCGTGCGTCAGCACCAGGTCGTGGTTCGCGGCCACGCGCGCCAGCTGGGCGGCCGCGCGGCGGATGTTCTCCAGCTGGTTCTCGGCCGTGGGCGGCTGGTCGCGCCGCAGCAGCGCGTTACCGCCAAGTGCGGCCACCAACTTCATGGCCGTGATGGCTCCAGATGGCACAGCCCCTTGACTTTGGCCTGCAGCGTGCTCGCATTGGCACGCACCTCTTCAGGGGTGGTGCCCGCCAGGAGCCGCGTGGAAACGGTGCCACGTGCGGGTGAACCGTCGAGCCTGCTGAGCGGTTCGCAGACGATGGCGATCGGCGCCTCGTCGGGTTCGTGATCGGTGGGCGCCAGCTCCCGGACGATGTAGTCGTAGATGGCGGTGCTCGGTGGCGACATACAGGGTCCAGTCAGCAAGAAGGAAGATTTGAAGTTAGTCCCTGCCCCCCCGCAGGTCTGTGCGACAGCGCACCTATCGATCCGTGCACGTGACGCCGTCTGGGGTGCCGCGATCATGCCCGCCTGGTAGACAGTGGGTTCTCGGTTCATTCGGTCGGACGCTGGTGGGACCGGTGCCCACCGACGATGTCTGCCGCTCCATGCGACATGCTGCGCCAACAGGAGAGAACAGCACCCGGTGAGCAAGGCGTTTTCGCACCGTTGTTCAGATTGCGAACGGGGTGAACAGACCCTGATCCAGCGCCATCGCAATCTGTGTCGCTCGCGTGGTGGGGTCTGTGCGGCAGCGAACGGTGCGGCAGACACGGATCGCGAGAATCAGGGCGGATAGCGCCCATGCGCACAGCCCTTCTTCTCAATGTGGCGGGAAACCTTTGAAAGCCAGAGAACCATGATTCGCCCTGCCCAGGACCTGCTGGATCTCGCGAACACTCCCAGCGACAACACCACCGACAACACCACCGACGGCGCCATCGGCGATCTGACGGGACGCTGCTACTTGTGGTGCAGCGGCGGGTATCCGGCGCCATTTTTGCCAGGCCACGCTGGCTTCGGCTTTGCGGATGGAAATCGCCGTGTTCGAGCACAACGGTTGCACCAGCTACCGGACAGGCGCGGCACGCCAGACGACGGGCAACAACCTCACCCCTACCTATGCCTGACCAAAAATCGCCTGCAACGTCAGCACAGGACCCTTCGCTGATTGCCATCGTCGATCTGGCGCCAGGCACCGATCTGGAACGGGGCCTCAGCTCAGAAGTGGCAGCCCAACGGCTTCGCGCAGACGGTCCCAACGAATTGCGCGCGACGCCGCCAGTGCCGGCCTGGCGCCGCGCGTTGGCGCAGCTGCAGGACCCCCTGGTCTACCTGCTGGGTGTGGCCGCGGCAGTGGCCCTGGCCGCCTGGTGGTTCGAAGGCCGGGGCCAGCCCGGTGAGGCTGGCTGGCCGCTGGATGCCATCGTCATCACGTTCGTGGTGGTGCTCAACGCCGTGCTGGGCTGGCTGCAGGAAGCCAAGGCAGCGCAGGCGGTGGCGGCGCTGGCGAAAATGACCACCGCCACGTCGGCCGTGCTGCGCGACGGCACCATGACACGGGTGCCCAGTGCCGAACTGGTCAAGGGCGACCTGCTGGTGCTAGCCGAGGGCGACGCCGTGGGAGCCGATGCGCGCCTGGTGCAGACCGCGGCGCTGAAGCTGCTGGAGGCGCCACTGACGGGCGAGAGCGAGGCCGTGCTCAAGGACGCGGCCGCGCTGTCCGCGCCTGCAGCGCTGGGCGACCGCTTGAACATGGTCTTCAAGGGTACGGCCGTCGCGCAAGGCACCGGGCGTGCCATCGTCACCGCCACCGGCATGCAGACCGAGATGGGCGGCATCGCCACCCTGCTGGACACCACGCCGGATGCGCCGACGCCGCTGCAGGTCGAGATCGCGCACCTGGGCAAGGTGCTGGGCTTCGCGGCGCTGGTGATCGCCGCGGTGGTGGTGGTCGTGATCCTTCTCATCTCGGATCTCCGTGGCGTGGCCGATGTGATCACGGTGTTGCTGCTGGGCGTGTCGCTGGCGGTGGCTGCGGTGCCCGAGGGCTTGCCCGCCATCCTGTCGGTGGTGCTGGCGATGGGCGTGCGCCGCATGGCCCGCCACCACGCCATCGTCAAAAAGCTGGCCTCGGTGGAGACGCTCGGCTCGGCATCCGTCATTGCGTCGGACAAGACCGGCACGCTGACGCGCGGCGAGATGACCGTGCAGCGGGTGATGACGGCCTCGGGGCGCAGCGACATCACCGGCGTGGGCTACGCGCCAGAGGGGCACGCCGAGGCGGGCGGCTCGGAATTGCCCGATGGCCCGCTGCGCACGGAACTCCAGGCCGTGCTGCGCGGCGGCAGCCTGGCGGGCAACGCGCAGTTGCAGCAGGATGACAGCGGCACCTGGGTCATCCAGGGCGACCCGACCGAAGCAGCCTTCCTGGTGGCAGAGCGCAAGCAGGGCATGCCAGGCGACATGAAAGGACCGGGAAAAAGCAAGGCCTCGCCTGAGGCGAAGGACCGCTTCGAGCGCATCGGCGAAATCCCCTTCACCTCACAACGAAAGATGATGTCGGTGCTGGTGGTCGACCATGGCAACGACGACGCGCATGTGCTCTTTGCCAAGGGCGCGCCCGACGTGCTGCTGGCGCACTGTACCCACGCCCGCCGTGGCGAGGCCACAGTGGCGTTCGACGCCGCTTTGCATGCACAGGTGCTGGCTGACGTGGCGGCGATGACCGGTGACGCACTGCGCACGCTGGCCGTGGCGCGCCGCACACTGGCACCCGGCGCCCAGATCCCGGACGATGCTTCTGCAGCGGCCGCGCTCGAGAAAGACCTGGAATACCTCGGCACCGTGGGCATCATCGACCCGCCACGCAAGGAGGCTGCCGTGGCCATTGCCCAGGCCCTACAGGCTGGCATCCGCGTGATCATGATCACCGGCGACCACCCGCGCACGGCGGTGCGCATTGCGGCCGATCTGGGCATCGTCGATGTCGGTGCATCGGTGCTCACGGGTGTCGATCTCGACAAGCTGGACGACGCCGCCTTCGCTGCAGCGGTGACGCAGACATCTGTGTTCGCCCGTGTGGCGCCGAAGCACAAGCTGCACATCGTGCAGGCGCTTCAGGCCAGCGGCAATGTGGTGGCGATGACGGGAGACGGCGTCAACGACGCCCCGGCGCTGAAGGCCGCCGACATCGGCGTGGCGATGGGCGTGGCCGGCACCGAGGTGACCAAGGAGGCCGCCCGCATGATCCTGGCCGACGACCACTTCGCCACCATCGTGCTGGCGGTGCGCGAAGGGCGTGGTGTGCTCGACAACATCCGCAAGTTCCTGCGCTACCTGCTGTCGTCGAACCTGGCCGAGGTGCTGACGGTGTTTGCCGGCGTGGTGGGCGCGGGCGTGATAGGCCTGAAGGCCACGGCCACCGGATCGGGTGGCACGGTGGTGCTGCCGCTGCTGGCCACGCAGATCCTGTGGATCAACCTGGTCACTGACACCGGGCCCGCGCTGGCGATGGGCGTGGACCCGATCGCCGACGACGTCATGGCACGCAAGCCGCGCCTGCGCAGCCAGCGCATCATCGATGGCCGCATGGGATTCGCCGTGGTCGAAGCTGGCATCGTCATGGCGGTGCTGACCCTGCTGACGCTGGACCTGTTCCTGCCGGGCGGGCTGATCGAACCGGTGGACGCCTGGCTCGGCACCGGTCCGTACAGCCTGGAACTGGCACGCACCTCGGCCTTCACGGTGCTGGTGCTGACGCAACTGTTCAACTGCTTCAACGCGCGTTCGGCCACTGCATCGGCATTCCTCGCACCTTTCTCGAACCGCTGGCTGTGGGCCGCGGTGGTGCTGTCGGCAGCGCTGCAAGGCGCCGTCGTGCACCTGCCCTTGCTCAACCTCGCCTTCGGCACCGTACCGCTCTCGGCCGGCCAATGGGGCGTGTGTGTGGCGATGGCCAGCGGAGTGCTCTGGTTCAGCGAGGGGCGAAAGTTGTTGCGACGGCTTTGGGCCCAGCGGGCACCAGCGCCAACCGCGTCATGAAGCCATGGGCGTATGGCCTGCCGTGACAGTGCGACCCCGACTTAGGCCACTGTCGCTGAGCCTGATGTTTGGTCTCGCCGCCGCACTGCTGGCATGGGTCTTCGTTCATCTCGGGAGCGAAATGGCCGAAGGCGACACGCGTGCGGTCGATCTGGCCATCCTGCATGTCATGCATGTCGTGACGCTGTGCACGGCCATCACCGTCGGCTATCTGGCCTTGGTGTCGGTCCGCAGGATGGCGGGGCTGGTCGCCGTCGCGGTCATCACGGGCGCCGTGGGCATCAGCCTGCTCAAGGTCACCTATGGCCGGGTGCGGCCTGGCGCTGCCTTCGCGGATGTGGTGGTTCCCGGCATGAGCTTTCCCAGCGGGCACGCGGGCATGTCGGCCATCGTTTTCCTGACGCTGGGTGCCCTGCTGGCCAGCACCCGCAGTCGCGCGGTCAAACGCACCTACATCATTGCCGTGGCTGCCTTCTTGGCCATGCTTCTCGGGCTGAGCCGCGTCGCGCTGGGCGTGTATTGGGCAACCGACGTGTTGGCTGGCTGGGCCTATGGATTCGGCTGGGCGCTGTTCTGGTTGCTGCTCGCGCGCGCAGCGGTCGGAGGTGGCCAAGAAGAATCCGATCCGGATGGCATGGCGCAGTCGTCGCAGAGCGGTGTGGTCCGGACCGGTGCCGTGGGTTCGCCATCGCACAGACAGACCCGACCGCTTGGCTCAGTGTAGTCGCCAGGACGTCGGGTTCGACGCGCCCCACATTGAAGAACGGAGACCGTATGAAATGGAGACTAGCCATTCCCGCCGCGCTAACCCTTGCCCTGGGCGCCGGCCTCGCTTACGGACAGGACGGACACATGATGAGTGGCGGCTGGTACGGAGGCTGGATGGGCGGATACGGTGGCGTCTGGATTCCGATCCTGCTGGTCGTCATCGTGGGACTGCTGGCGTGGATCGTGATGAAGAAGCGCAAGTGACCGGCGGGATCTGGACATGACCGCCGAAGTCCTGCACCCCGACTTTCCCCTTGGGCC
>JBIIQD010000206.1:0-5329 GCA_044342265.1 Hydrogenophaga sp.
AGGCCAAACACAATGTTGTGATGTTGATGTTGACGTCATCGGGATCACCTGCCGACCGCGAACGGGCCCGCTCGATCCCGGTCATACATGGGTTTCTCACAAAACCTGTCACGGTGCCAGTGGTCAGCGAACTGTTGGCGGGCGCAAAGCCTGCCCATTGAAGCCGCCGCCCATAAGGGGCGGGCCGCACCACAGAACTGCTGCGGCCAAGCCGAAGCCGATAATCCTCGCATGATCCCGTCGCCACGAACGCAAGCAGGCCCTTGCGCAGACCACCCGCGCTCCAAAACCGACCTGTTCCTCTCGTTCACCTGGCTGGCGCTGCAGGGCTTTGGCGGTGTGCTGGCGGTGGTGCAGCGTGAACTGGTGGAAAAAAAGCGCTGGATGACACGCGAACAGTTCTTGGAAGACTGGGCGGTGGCGCAGGTCATGCCGGGACCCAATGTGGTCAACCTGTCGCTGATGATCGGCGGGCGATATTTCGGTCTGCCCGGCGCCATGGCGGCGCTTTCGGGCATGCTGGCAGCGCCTCTGGTCATCGTTTTGCTGCTCGCAGCGCTGTACGGCAGCGTCGCCGACACGGCAGCCGCTCAGGGCGCGCTCAAAGGCATGGGGGCGGTCGCGGCGGGCCTGATCACCGCCACCGGCATCAAACTGATCGCTGCGCTGCAGAAGAACGCCATGGGCGTGTGGGTGTGCATTGGCCTGGTCGCTGTCACCTTTGTCGCGATCGCGCTGTTGCGGCTGCCACTGGCCTGGGTGCTGCTGTTGGTCGGCGGGAGTGCCTGCCTGTGGGCCTACCGTGTGCTGGGTCGGGCAGACGAAGGAACGCAAGCATGAGCATGGCGCCAACCTTGGCCAACTGGCTTGACCTGTTCCTGCACTTCGCCTCGCTGTCGTTGCTCGCGGTCGGCGGCGCGATCACCACAGCGCCCGACATGCACCGCTACCTGGTGGATGAGCAGCGCTGGCTGAGCGACCCTCAGTTCAATTCTTCCATCGCGCTGTCACAGGCCGCGCCCGGGCCCAACGTGCTGTTCGTCGCGTTGCTGGGCTGGAACGTCGGGCTTAACGCCGGCGGCGGTCCAGGCGCTGGCTGGAGCGCCTGGGCGATGGCGTTGCTGGGGGTGCTGGTGACGATGGTGGCGATCATGTTGCCCTCTTCCATGCTGACCTACACCGCGACCCAGTGGGGTCACCGCAACCGCGATTTGCGGGCGGTGCGCGCTTTCAAGACCGGCATGGCGCCGATCGTGATCGCGCTCCTGATCGCCACTGGCTGGCTGCTGAGCGCTGCGCACGATGAAGCGTCACGCGACTGGCCGCTGTGGTTGTTGACGCTGTGCGCGACCGTACTGGTCTGGCGCACCCGGCTGCACCTGCTGTGGATGATCGGCGCAGGTGGGGTGGCCGGCGCGCTGGGCTGGGTTTGAAGCCCGCCCATACACGCTCTGTCTGCGCGATGCGTCACTTCTTGCGCTGCAGGTCCGACAGGCCTTTGACATCCAGCGCATTCATCGCCGCGCGGACACCGTCCATGTTCACGTTGTCGCCGCTGACCTCGATCATCACGCCATTGGCCAGCATCATTGACATCTCGGCGCGGGAGCCATCCTTGCGATACTCCTCCTTGATCGCGACACCGTCCTTCTTGTAGACCTTTTCGACCTCGTCCTGGGTCTCGCGGCTGACCGTGCTCTGGGCCCAGGCGCCCATGGCCATCATCAGGGTTGGCATGGCACCGATGTCTTGCACCTTGACCTCAACGCGGCCTGCGTCGTTGCGGAACTCCGAGGTCACGCTGGAAAAGGTCATGCCCATGGCCGAATCCGAGCGAGCCTCGATCGCGGTGCGGTTCATGGCGCCCACTTTGGAGGGCACAAAGGCTTGCAGAGCCTCGGGGGCGAATGGCTGACCGCCCTGGCCCGTACCCATGGCTGCGCCCATGATGTCAGCCATGGCTTTGCCCGCCGCTGCGGAGTCGCCCTTGGCCTGCGCGGCCTCCATCTGCTTGCCGGCCTCTTCCATCTTCTTGGCCGCCTCTTCAAGCTTGGAGGTGTTGATGGTCACGTCTGAGCCGGGCAACTTGATCTCGACGTCGCCCGAAGGGCTGGACGCGCCCATGTTCATGCTGTGTCCCCCCCCTGTGAACATGGCGCTGACGGCGCCCAAGATGATGCCGGCCACAATGCCACACACGATCAGCACCGCCGTATAGCCCAGTGCTTTTTCCTGCGGCGCCTTCATCATTACAGGGATACCGGTGTAGAGCAGATAGATCGAATAGAGGGCCGCCAGTAGCCCCAAGGCAGACAGTGCGGGCAGAACACTGAAAATGCCGCCGACCAGGCCCGCCGTGGCGCCGTAGGCCACCAGCTTGAAGGCGTTGAGCAGATTCTTTTGACCTTTGAACGTGGGCGCCAGCGCATCGGCAATCAGCGCCAGCACATAAACCATTGCCAGCGTCAGTAGAAAACCGACCACCATGTTCACCAAACCGGCCAGGATCGGCACGCGAAAGTTCACGCCGAATGCACCCACACCAAAAACGCTAAGACCGATAAAGCCAGCCACCGCAGGAATGGCCGCCAGGTAGATCAGGTAGTTCTTGTAGATGGAAGGAATGTCTCCTGACTCCACCTCAATCACTGGCCAGGTTTCTTTGGGCTTGAGCAGGATGGCTTGCACACGTTCGACAAGGTTCATGGTGGACACCTACAGATGTTGTTGATGGGAGAAGAAAAGTCAATCAGCGCGGGCTCTCGAAGAATACGGAATTGGTGTAGTCGCTGATCTCGAAATAGACTTTTTTCTCGCCAGGATCGACCGTCATGTTCAGGTTCTCGTCCAGCACCCCGTAGCCGTAGCGATAGGCGCGTGGTTTGCCGTCGTCCGTGCCCAGCGCAGTGCTGATTTTGTCCACCTGCATGAAGCGGCGGGCCACCTTGTCGCCCGCATAGACCTCCAGCACGCCGTTGGTGCCTGTCCAGTTCTGGATATCACGGCTGATCTTGTTTTGCTGTTCCTGGGTACATCCTGCCAGGATGACCAGCAATGCGACGCTGAGACTGAGGGTGGGAATGATGCGAAGTTTCATGACAATCACCAGATCGGTTGGAAGAAAAAGTCAGCCACGTTGTCTCAGGGCCTCGTACAGGCAAACGCCGCTGGCGACCGAGACATTGAGGCTTTCGACCGCGCCCTTCATCGGAATCCCCACCAGCTCGTCGCAGGTCTTGCGGGTGAGCTGGCGCATGCCATCCCCTTCGGCGCCAAGCACCAGGGCCACCGGCAGCTTGAGGTCCGCCTGGTAGAGCGTCTTGGGGGCATCGTCGCTGGTGCCGATGACCCAGATATTGCGTTCCTTGAGTTCATTGAGCGTCCGGGCCAGGTTGGTCACCATGAAATACGGCATGGTCTCGGCAGCGCCGCTGGCCACCTTGGCCACCGTCGCGTTGATGCCGACCGCGTGATCCTTGGGCGCAATCACCGCGTGGGCTCCCGCCCCGTCGGCGACCCGAAGGCATGCGCCCAGGTTGTGCGGATCGGTGACACCGTCCAGCACCAGCAACAAGGGCGCAATGCCTTGCGCCTCCAGGCCTTCGAGCAACTCGTCCAGCGAATGCACTTGCGGCAGGGCCTGAACCCGCGCCGCCACCCCCTGGTGGCCATGGCTGCCCGCCAGCTTGGCAATGCGCAGCCCGTCCGCTTCAATCAGCCTGACGCCGGCTTCCTTGGCACGTTCGAGAAACTGGCGCATGCGCGCGTCGCGACGGGTGACCTCGAAATACACCTCGACAATGGATTGCGGCGCGGTTTTGAGACGCACGCCCACGGCATGAAAGCCAAACAGAACTTTGGGGGAGGACATCCGACCATTATCGGTGCCCAGACGGGTGGCCTCCACCCCATCGATGCGCAGTTCTTACCTGCCATGGGGGAGCCCAGCAACGCTCAGGCCGATGCGGCTGGGGCCTCGCTGGCCTGCCCGGCCTCAATCGTGATTCTTCGCTCGCAGCGCTGAGCGATGGCACGGTCGTGCGTGACCAGCACCAGTGTGGTGCCCAGCTCGCGGTTGAGCTCGAACATCAGCTCCATCACCTTCTCACCGGTCGCAAAATCCAGGCTGCCCGTGGGTTCATCGGCCAGCAACACCGCCGGCTTGACCACAAAGGCCCGCGCAAGCGCCACCCGCTGCTGTTCACCGCCCGAGAGCACTTTGGGGTAGTGGCCCAGCCGCTCAGAAAGGCCGACCCGCTGCAGCATCGCCGTGGCCAGGGCCCGGGCATCGCGCCGCCCGGACAGCTCCAGCGGCAGCATGACGTTCTCCAGCGCGGTCAGATTGCCCAGCAGCTGAAAGCTCTGAAACACAAAACCCAGCTTGGCGGCGCGCATGGCCGCCCGCTGGTCTTCGTCCCGGGCAAACAGGTCCTCTCCATCAATCAGCACGGTGCCGCGGCTGGGCGTGTCCAGCCCGGCGATGATCGACAGCAGGGTGCTTTTGCCCGAACCGGAGGCGCCGACGATGGCGGCGGTCTCCCCGCGCCGCAAGGAAAAATCAATATCGCGCAAAATCGTCAAGGTGCCCGTGGCGTCGGTAACCGACTTGAACACGTGCTGCACCACAATCATTTCCTGGGATATCGGTTCCGACATGAAAGGTCCGTGTGTTGAAACGACGCCACTTTAACGCCCTCCTCGGCCTGACCCCGCTCGCGGGGTCATTGCAGGCCGCCAGCCCGGCGCCCGCCAACAGCGCCGCCGTGCTCGTGGTGGGCGACTCGCTGAGCGCCGAATACGGCCTCAAGCGCGGCAGTGGCTGGGTCCAGATCTTGCAGCTGCGGCTGGAGAAGGAGCAGCGGCCAGCGCACATGGTGAATGCCGGCATCAGCGGCGACACCAGCTCCGGCGGGCGCTCGCGTCTGCCTGCGCTTTTGAAGGCACATAAACCGGCGGTCGTGGTGATCGAGCTGGGCGCCAACGATGCGCTGCGTGGATTGCCGCTGTCCATGACCCGCGACAACCTGACCACCATGGCCCGCGCCTCGAAAGCGGCGGGTGCCAAGGTGGTGATCGTTGGCATGCAGGTCCCCCCCAACTATGGCGGCCAGTACACCCGCGATTTCCAAGCGCTGTTCAAACAGGTGGCCGACGCCGAGAAGGCCGCTCTGGTGCCGTTTCTGCTCAAAGGTGTGGCCGACCTGCCCGACCCTACCCAGCTGTTCCAGGAGGACCGCATCCACCCCAACGAATCCGCCCAGGCCACCATGGCGGCCAATGTGTGGCCGGCGCTGGCGCCCCTTTTGCCGCCCTTGCCGAAACGATAATC
>JBIIQD010000207.1:0-5300 GCA_044342265.1 Hydrogenophaga sp.
GTTGAAGTGATGTTCGGTGACTGCGACCCCGCAGGCATCGTTTTCTACCCCAACTTCAACAAATGGATGGACGCATCCTCGCTCAACTTCTTCATACAGTGTGGCGTGCCGCCCTGGCGCGAGCTGGTCAAGACCACCGGCATCATCGGCACGCCGCTGCTGGAGATCCACACCAAGTTCTTCACCCCAGCCACCTATGGCGAGCGCCTGCAGGTGCACACCAGCGTCACCAAGTGGCGCGACAAAGTGCTGGTCCACAGGCACCGGGTCATGCGTGGCGACACCTTGATCTGCGAGGGCACGGAAACCCGCGCCATGTGCATCCGCGACCCGGACAACCCAGATCGCATCAAAGCCATTCAGATCCCGGCCGACATCAAGGCCAGGTGCTGTTGAAGACCTCGCAGAAGGTCCGTTTTCTGTTTCACCATCCCTCACCACCATGCAACAGGAGATCACATCATGAACATCACACGTCGCCACCTGATTCAGGCATCAGTCGGCAGCACCCTGCTCAGCGGACTTGGATTGCCCAGCGCCTTCGCACAGGCTTTGGATCAAGTCAAAATTCTCTATGGTTTCCCTGCTGGCAGTGCGGGTGATATCTGTGCACGGCGGGTGGGTGATCGCTTTGCCGGTACGCCCTACACCAAAAACGGCGCCGTGGTCGAGAACAAACCGGGTGCGGGTGGACGCATCGCGCTTGACCTGCTCAAGACTTCGCCAGCCGATGGCACGGTGCTGGCCATGACGCCGTTCTCGATGCTGTCGCTCTACCCGCACATCTACACCAAGCTGGCCTACGACCCCATGAACGACTTCGTGCCGGTGGGGACCGCCTCGCTGATCCACCATGGTCTGGCTGTGGGTCCGCTGGTGCCCGCCTCGGTCAAGAACGTGAAGGACTTCCTGGCTTGGGCCAAGGCGAATCCCAACGCGGCGAACTACGGTTCACCGGGCGCGGGCTCCACGCCGCATTTCATCGGCGCCTTGCTGGGCCTGAACAATTCGGTTGACCTCAAGCATGTGCCCTATCGCGGATCGGTCCCGGGCGTTACCGACGTCGCAGGCGGTCAGATCGCGGCCATGGTGACGCCTCACGGCGATTTCGTGGCCAACCACAAGGCCGGCAAGATGCGCATCCTTGCGACCTCTGGCAAGGCCCGGTCGCCGTTTGTGCCCGACGTGGCCACCTTCGCGGAACAGGGCTTCCCGGAACTGACTGTGGAAGAGTGGTTCGGCTTCTGTGCACCTGCCAAAACGCCGGCCGCAGTCGTCGCGATGGCCAACGCCGCGATCAATGCCGCCATCAAAGACAAGTCGGTCATTGATGCGTTCAATGTGGTCGGTCTCATCCCGTTTGGCGGCACACCAGAAGAGATGGGTCGCAGCCAGAAAGTCGAGTTCGATCGCTGGGGTCCGCTGATCAAGAAGGTCGGCTTCACCGCCGAATCCTGATCGCTGCGCTGCCGCCCCGCCCACTCCAGGAGACTTGCATGAGACACACCCGCCCATCCAGTCGAATGGCCCTGTGGGCCATTCCCGCCCTGACGCTAACCGCATGCGCCCAAATGGGCGGTGCACCCACCAACGGCGGCCTGGGAGTGGCCAAGGGGGCGGCCCTGCAACAGTGCGAGCCCCTGGTGGCCGGTTTCCGCCACGACCAGACACAGCTGGATTCGGCGACCGTGGTACCGGCGGGCACGCTGCGGCTGGGCGGCCACGAGCACTCGCGCCCACTGCCGCAAGGTGCTGCGCCCGCAGCACAGACGCCGTCCACCGGCGGCCAGCCGGTGGCCGAACACTGCCTCGTCAAAGGGGCCATGCACAAACGCAAGGGCAGCGACGGACGCGACTATGCGATCGGCTTCGAGATGCGCCTGCCCAGGGACTGGAACGGGCGCTTCTACTACCAGGGCAATGGCGGCCTGGACGGCAACGTGCGTCCGGCCGAAGGCGTCCTGGGCGGCGGCCCGCTGACCGGCGCGCTGATGCAGGGTTTTGCCGTGATCAGCTCTGACGCCGGCCATACCGGCGCGCAGACGCCCTACTTCGGCGCGGAAGCCCAGTCGCGACTGGACTACGGCTACCAGGCCGTGGCGAAGCTCACGCCCATGGCCAAGGCGCTGATCGCCACCGCCTACGGCAAGGGGCCGGAACGCTCCTACATCGGGGGCTGCTCCAACGGCGGGCGCCATGCCATGGTCGAGGCCGCGCGCGGCCAGGCCTACGACGGCTACCTGATCGGCGCACCCGGCTACCGGCTGCCGAACGCGTCGCTGGCCCAGCTCTGGGGTGCGCAGCAATGGGCGCCGCTGGCTGTGCCGGGTGCCACCACCAAGCATCCGCTGAACCCGACGGCCATGATTCCGGACCTGAGCGGTGCCTTTACCATGGCCGAGCGCCAGTTGGTGGCCAGTGCCATCCTGGGCAAATGCGACGCGCTGGACGGCGCGAAGGACGGCATGGTGCAGGCCACGCAGGCCTGCCAGTCGGCTTTCAACCTCAAGACCGATGTCGCGACCTGCAGCGGCGAACGCAACGGCCAGTGCCTGAGCGCTGCGCAGAAGGACGTGGTCGCCAGGGTGTTCGCCGGTGCTCGCACCACGTCCGGCGCATCGATTTACTCTTCCTTCGCCTACGACCCCGGTCTGGCCGGCGACAACTGGGCCACGTGGAAGTTCGCCAACTCGGTCGCGCTCGACCCCTTGGCGGTCGGCACCGTGTTCAGCGTGCCGCCCGGCATGTTCGACCCGCTCAAGGTCGACATCTCGGCCCGCCTGCCGATGCTCAGTGCCACCAGCGAGGTGTACCGTGAATCGGGCATGTCGCTCATGACGCCGCCCGGACACGAAAACCCGTTGAACCACACCCGCTTGCTCGATCGCGGCGCGAAGATGGTGCTGTACCACGGCGTGGCCGACGCCATCTTCTCCGCCGAAGACACCCGGCAGTGGATGCTGCGCCTGGACCAGGCGCTGGGCGGTCGTGCCGACCGAATGGCCCGCTACTTTCCCGTGCCGGGCATGGCCCACTGCTCGGGCGGTCCGTCCACCGACCAGTTCGACCTGCTCTCGCCGCTGGTGAAGTGGGTTGAGCAGGGCGTGCCGCCGCAGGCCGTGGTGGCCACCGCGCGCGGTGTCGGCAACGCGGGTGGGGCCAACACCGATGTGCCGGCCGACTGGGGTCCCAAGCTCAGCCGTCCGCTCTGCGCCCATCCCACGGTGGCCACCTACAAGGGGTCCGGACCGATGGAAGACGCGTCCAGCTACGCCTGCCGCTGATCCCCACGCGTCCACCGAACGGAGTTCCGCCATGTACTACGAACCCGGCAAGACACCACACGGACTGCCGCACGACCCGTTCAAGTCCTGCGTGGTCCCCCGGCCCATCGGCTGGATCTCCACGGTGGACGCGCAGGGCCGCGACAACCTCGCGCCCTACAGCCAGTTCCAGAACGTGACCTTCGACCCGCCCATCGTCATGTTCAGCGCCAACCAGAGCACCCAGGGCGAGCGCAAGGACTCGGTGCGCAACGCCGAGCAGATGGGCCAGTTCGTCTGGAACATGGCCACCTTCGCGCAGCGCGAGGCGGTCAACATCAGCGCCGAAGAACTGCCGCACGGCGTGGACGAATTTGAGCGCGCCGGGCTGGAGAAGCTGGAGAGCCAGCTGGTGAAGCCGATGCGCGTCAAGGGCTCGCCGATCCAGTTCGAATGCGAGTACCTCAACACCCTGCGCTTCCCCGGCAAGCCGCCGATGGGCACGGTGGACGTGGTGTTCGGACGCGTGGTGGCGATCCACATCGACGACCAGTACATCGATGCCAACGGCATGGTCGACGTGCTCAAGATGCAGCCCATCGCGCGCATGGGCTACTACGAATACACCACCGTGGACAACAAGTTCCAGATGGTCATTCCCGGCGCCAACAAGGCCCTGCTGGCCGGCCTCGAAGGTTCGCCCGATAAGACCCAGCAGGAAACCCGCTCGCGCTGAAACCGCCTGTTCTCTCGCATCGCCCCGACCACGCCCATGCACCCCTATCAGCCCCAGCCCGCCGAACAACGATTCATCCTGCAGCAGGTGCTGCGGGCGACGCAGCAGCTCGCCGCACTGCCCGCCCATGCGGATGTCGATGAAGACCTGCTGGTGCAGGTGACGGACGAGGCCGGCAAGTTCGTCGGGGAAGTGATCACGCCACTGAACCGCGAGGGTGACAAGGTGGGCGCGCAGTGGAAGGACGGCGCGGTCACCATGCCGCCCGGTTTCCGGAACGCTTACCAGGCCTTCAAGCAAGCGGGCTGGCCCTCGATCGCCTGCGCCACCGAAGACGGTGGACAGGGTCTTCCTGCGGCGCTGGAAGCCCTGATTTACGAGAACCTGAGCGCCGCCAACCACGGGTGGACCATGGCACCCGGCCTGCTGCACGGCGCCTACGAGTGCATCAAACACCACGCCTCGCCGGAGCTCAAGGCGCGCTACCTGGAGAAGGTCGCCACCGGCGAATGGCTGGCCACCATGTGCCTGACCGAGCCGCACGCGGGATCGGACCTCGGCCTGTGCCGCACGAAGGCGGTGCCTTTGGCCGGTGGCCGATTTGCATTGAGTGGCACCAAGATTTTCATTTCTGGCGGTGAACACGATCTGACCGACAACATCGTGCACCTCGTGCTGGCGCGCCTTCCCGACAGCCCGCCCGGGCCGAAGGGCTTGTCGCTGTTCCTGGTGCCGAAGTTTTACGAAGACGGTTCCAGAAGCGCCGTGGTGTGTGAACGCATCGAAGAAAAGATGGGCCTGCACGGCAGCCCTACCTGCGTGATGCGTTTCGACGAGGCAGCGGCCTGGATCGTCGGGGAGCCCGGCAAAGGGCTGAATGCGATGTTCGTGATGATGAACGCCGCGAGGCTGCACGTGGGCCTGCAGGGCATCGGCTTGCTCGACGCGGCCTGGCAGAAGGCAGACGCGTACTCGAAGGAGCGGCGCCAGATGCGCGCACCCGGCGGAACAGCAAAGGCTGGCGAGGCAGATCTCATTGAGGAGCACCCGGCCATGCGCCGCATCCTCGATGCGCAGCGCGCCTGGATCGACGCCGGCCGCGTGGTCGCCTACCGCACCGCGCTGGAGCTCGACATCCTCAAGCACCATGGCGATGCGGTGCGCCGCGACCTCGCCAGCCGCTGGTGCGCCCTGGTCACGCCGGTGCTCAAGGCCGCCTGGACCGACCAGGCCTTCCACGGCGCCAGCGCCTGCCTGCAGGTGTTCGGCGGTCACGGCTATGTGCGCGAATGGGGCATCGA
>JBIIQD010000208.1:0-5282 GCA_044342265.1 Hydrogenophaga sp.
GGGGTGGAATCATGCGGGCTTTCTGGCGCACGCCTTGGTGCTGTGGCTTGTATCGGCCAGAGCCGGGTGAACTGAAGGCCACCTTAAATCGCATACCTTTGATCGCACAGACCGGCTGGCAAAAAAAGCCCCCGGCACCTGGAACGGCGCCGGGGGCGGTAGCGGTGGCAAGCGCTGGACTTACTTCAGGTCGAAGCGGTCGAGGTTCATCACCTTGGTCCAGGCGGCGACGAAGTCTTTGACGAACTTGGCCGCATTGTCGTTTTGCGCGTAGGCCTCGGCGATGGCGCGCAGCTGCGAGTTGGAACCGAACGCGAGGTCGACGCGGGTGGCGGTCCAGCGGGCGGCGCCGGTCTTCCGGTCGCTGCCCTGGTAGGCGTTGTCCCCGGTGGGTTTCCAGGCGGTGGACATGTCGACCAGGTTGACGAAGAAGTCGTTCGTCAACTGGCCCGGGCGCTTGGTGAGCACACCGTGCTGAGAGCCGCCGTGGTTGGCGCCGAGCACGCGCAGGCCACCGACCAGCACCGTCATTTCGGGCGCGCTCAGGGTGAGCAGCTGCGCCTTGTCCAGCAGCATCTCTTCGGGCGACACCTTGTAGGCTTGCTTGCGGTAGTTGCGGAAGCCGTCGGCCACCGGTTCGAGCACGGCAAAGGACTCGGCGTCGGTCTGGGCCTGGGTGGCGTCGGTACGGCCAGGGGTGAACGGCACGTCCACGCTGTGGCCGGCGGCCTTGGCGGCGGCTTCCACGCCGGCGTTGCCCGCCAGCACGATCAGGTCGGCCATCGACACCTTCTTGGCGCCGTTGTTGAAACCGCTCTGGATGACCTCCAGCACCGCCAGCACCTTGCCCAGTTGGGCGGGCTGGTTGGCTTCCCAGTCTTTTTGCGGCGCCAGGCGGATGCGGGCACCGTTGGCACCGCCGCGACGATCAGAGCCGCGGAAGGTGGAGGCCGAGGCCCAGGCGGTGGCCACGAGTTCGCTCGGCGACAGGCCGGAAGCCAGGATGCGGGTCTTGAGTTCCTTGGCATCGGCGGCGTCGATCAGTGGGTGCGTGACCGGCGGGATCGGGTCTTGCCAGATCAGGTCTTCGGCCGGCACTTCGGGGCCGAGGTACAGGCACTTGGGGCCCATGTCGCGGTGGGTGAGCTTGAACCAGGCGCGGGCGTAGGCGTCGGCGAACTGGTCGGGGTTGGCGGCGTAGTGGCGCGAGATTTTTTCGTACGCCGGGTCGAAGCGAAGCGACAGGTCGGCCGTGGTCATGTGCGGCGGGTGCTTCTTGCTGGGGTCGTGGGCGTCGGGGATCATGTCCTCGGGGTCGACGTTCTGCGCTTCCCACTGGATGGCACCGGCGGCGGTGGTCATCTTCTTCCACTCGTACTTGAACAGCACCTTGAAGTAGCCCATGTCCCACTTCGTGGGGTTGGGTTTCCAGGCGCCTTCAAAGCCGCTGGTAGTGGTGTCGCCGCCTTTGCCGCTGCCGTGCTGGTTGATCCAGCCAAAGCCCATGTGCTCCAGGGCCGCGCCTTCGGGCTCGACACCGACCGCCGCCGCCGGGCCGGCGCCGTGCATCTTGCCGAAGGTGTGGCCACCGGCCACCAGGGCCACGGTCTCATAGTCGTTCATGGCCATGCGGGCGAAGGTCTCGCGCACGTCTTTGCCCGAGAGCACCGGGTCGGGGTTGCCGTCCGGGCCTTGCGGGTTCACGTAGATCAGGCCCATCTGCACCGCGGCCAGCGGGTTTTCCAGGTCGCGCTCGCCGCTGTAGCGGCTGTTGGCCTTGTCGCTGGTGGCCAGCCATTCTTTTTCAGCGCCCCAGTAGATGTCTTCTTCCGGTGCCCAGATGTCGGCGCGGCCGCCGCCGAAACCGAAGGTCTTGAAGCCCATGGTCTCCATCGCCACGTTGCCGCACAGCACGAACAGATCGGCCCACGAAATGGCGTTGCCGTATTTCTGCTTGATGGGCCAGAGCAGGCGGCGGCCCTTGTCGAGGTTGCCGTTGTCGGGCCAGCTGTTGAGCGGGGCAAAGCGCTGGTTGCCGGTGTTGGCGCCGCCGCGGCCGTCGGCCGTGCGGTAGGTGCCGGCGGCGTGCCAGGCCAGGCGGATGAACAGGCCGCCGTAGTGGCCATAGTCGGCGGGCCACCAGTCTTGCGAATCGGTCATGAGCGCGGCCAGGTCTTTCTTGAGGGCCGCGTAGTCGAGTTTCTTGAAGGCTTCGGCGTAATCAAAGTCCGGGTCCATCGGGCTGGACACCGGCTGGTGCTGGTGCAGGATGGACAGGTTGAGCTGGTTCGGCCACCAGTCGGCGTTGGACTGTGCGCCGTGCGTGGCACGCACGCCACCAGCGGCGTGGAACGGGCACTTGGCTTCGGATGCGGTGTTGCTCATGGTCGGTCTCCTTTGAAAGGGGTTGGATCGTTGAAACTGGAGGTGGCTTTAGAAAACGGCCACCATGGCGGCGAGCGCTTCCACCCAGTTGCGGGTGATGTCGGGGGAAAAGGCGGCGGGGTGTGTCATGACGGGCTCCGTGTCGTGAGGGGAAGCCAGACTTTAGTTTTTGTCTATTGATGTGTCCAGGCAATTGACCAAATCAATTCGATAGCCTGCGCCAATCTACCCGGACCAAGGTCCGAACCCCCGTCAGGTCATCAAGGACACCACGCCCGAAAACGTCAGGAAGGCCGCCGCCGTGGTCACCAGGATGATGCGGGCGATGCGCCCGTTGTCTGCGCCCAGGCGTTCTGCCAGCAGCGAGACGTTGCTGGCGCTGGGCAGCGCGGCGACCAGCACCATGACCGTCAGCGCAAAGGGCTGCAGCGGCACACCGAGCTGGATCGCTGCCGTGCCCACCGCCAGCACCAGCAGCGGGTGCAGCAGCAGCTTCATGACCGCCACCGGCAAATAGTCGGACAGCGGCATCGGGTGGCTGGACTGGATCTGCGAACGCGCCAGCACCGCGCCGATGGTGAACAGCGCCACTGGCGAGGCCGCGTCGGCCAGCAGCCAGACGGTTTTCTCCACCGGGCCGGGCAGGCGGAACTGCACTGCCGAAGCCACTGCGCCCACAATGATGGCCCAGGGCATGGGGTTGGTGGCCACGCCCTTGAGCGCTTTCTTGGCGGCGTCCAGCATGGCGGCGGCGCCGTGGCCCTCGCCTTCGTCCAGGCGCGAGAGCGCGATGCACAGCGAGCTGGTGATGACCATGTCGACCACGATCAGCACGATCACCGGGCCCACGCTCTGTGGCCCCAGGAGCGCCGCCAGCAGCGGCACGCCCATGAAGCCGGTGTTGGGAAACGCCGCCACCAGCGCACCCAGCGAAGCGTCGTTCCAGCGGATGCGGCTGTTGAGCGTCATGGCCACCGCAAACCCCACCATGACCAGCGCACATAGCAGGTACACGCCGGCCACCGAGGCGTCGAGCAGCTCGGCAATCGGCGTGGTGGAGCCGAAGCGGTACAGCATGCAAGGCAGCGCAAAGAACAGCACGAAGCCGTTGAGGCCGGGAATTGCTTCGAGCGGCAACATGCGCCGGTGCGCCGCCACGAAGCCCGCCAACACGAGCGCGAAAAAAGGGAAAGTGACCAGCAGGATGTTCAGCACAGTGGACGATTGTCTCAGGGCGCGCGCACTGCTTGGCCCACCGGTATGATTCGCCGCTCCCACCTGCCTGCACCTGCCTCAGCCGCTTTTTCATGTCCTCTCCCGCAGGTCCCGGCCTCAACCTTGCCCAGCTCGACGCCGTGAACCACCTGGGCGGTCCGTGCCTGGTGCTGGCCGGTGCCGGCTCGGGCAAGACCCGCGTGATCACCCACAAGATCGGGCGCCTCATCCAGGCCGGGCTGGCGGCGGACCGGATCGCGGCCATCACCTTCACCAACAAGGCCGCTGCCGAGATGCGCGAGCGTGCCGGCCAATTGGTCGGGCGCGAGGCGAAGAAGGTGCTGATCTGCACCTTCCACGCGCTGGGCGTGCGCCTGCTGCGCGAAGACGGCCAGACGCTGGGCCTGAAGAAGAATTTCAGCATCCTGGACACCGACGACATCACCAGCCTGCTCAAGGACTGCGGCGGCACCACCGACGCCAACACCGCGCGCAGCTGGCAGTGGACCATCAGCGCCTGGAAGAGCGCGGGCCTCACATCGGCCCAGGCGCTGAAACTGGCCAAAGACGAGAACGAGCGCGTGGCCGCGACCATCATGGCGCGCTACGAGGAACGGCTGACCGCCTACCAGAGCGTGGACTTCGACGATCTCATCAGCCTGCCGCTGAAGCTGCTGAGCCAGCATGGAGACGTGCGCGCCAAGTGGCAACAAAAAATGGGTCATGTGCTGGTGGACGAGTACCAGGACACCAACGCCACGCAATACGAGCTGTTGAAACTGCTGGTGGGCGAGCGCGCCCGCTTCACCGCCGTGGGCGACGACGACCAGTCGATCTATGGCTGGCGCGGCGCCACGCTGGACAACCTCAAGAAACTGCCGATCGATTTTCCGCAGCTGCGCGTGATCAAGCTGGAGCAGAACTACCGCTCCACCAGCGCCATCCTGCGCGCGGCCAACGCGGTGATCGGCCCCAACCCCAAGCTGTTTCCCAAGACGCTGTGGAGCGACCTGGGCGAGGGCGAGCCGGTGCGGGTGGTCGACGCCGACAACGAAGAGCACGAGGCCGAGCGCGCAGTGGCGCGCATCCAGAGCCTTCGCAGCACCTCGCCGTACAAGGAGTGGCGCGACTTCGCCATCCTCTACCGCGCCAACCACATGGCGCGCTCGTTCGAGCAGTCGTTGCGGCGCGCGCAGATCCCGTACAAGGTCTCGGGTGGCCAGAGCTTTTTTGACAAGGCCGAGATCCGCGACCTCTGCGCCTGGCTGCGCCTCTTGGTCAACAACGACGACGACCCGGCGTTTCTGCGCTCGGCCACCACACCCAAGCGCGGCATCGGCCACACCACGCTTCAGGCGCTGGGCAACTTCGCCACGCAGTACAAGCTGAGCCTGTTCGAGGCGCTGTTTTCCAACTCGCTGAGCGCCGCCCTGCCTGCCCGGGCCGTGGCCTCGCTGCACGAGTTCGGTCGCGCGGTGAACGACCTGGAATACCGAGCCCGGCACACGGTGGGCCATGAAGCCGCGCGCACGTTCCTGAACGAGTGGCTGAAAGACATCGCCTACGAGCAGCACCTGTTCGACAGCGAAGACAACGAAAAAGTGGCCGCGGTTCGCTGGACCAACGTGATGGAGTTCTGCGACTGGGTCGCCGGGCGCTGCGGCGGGCAGATCGAAGACGAG
>JBIIQD010000389.1:0-3658 GCA_044342265.1 Hydrogenophaga sp.
TCGCGCGACCCTGACCGTGTGGTTCAGGTCTACACCGAAGACACGCGCTGGCGCAACCGCGCGGAGTTTCCGGTGGGTCGGGCCGAGGTGCATGCCTTCCTGGTGCGCAAGTGGGCCAAGGAGCTGGAATACCGTCTCATCAAAGAGCTGTGGGCCTTCACCGACAACCGGATCGCCGTGCGCTTCGTCTACGAGTGGCACGACGATTCGGGCCAGTGGTTCCGTTCGCACGGCAACGAGAACTGGCAGTTCAACGCGCTGGGCTACATGGAGCAGCGCCACGCCAGCATCAACGACCGACCCATCGCCGCCAGCGAGCGACTGTTCCAATGGCCGCTGGGGCGGAGACCCGACGACCACCCTGGGTTGACCGGGCTGGGCCTGTGAGGGGTGAATGGCTGCTTCGCATGCGACAACTGTTGCGCATTGAGATGGAAGGGCTTGTGGAGCTCGTTATGCATCTCATGTGCCGTGGCGTGCGCTCAACATGGATCGTAGGCACGATGGACTCTTGAGTGACGCTGATCAGATAGTTGTCTTCGTTCACGTTGACCCATGGAAATGGCGACCCTCGACATTGCGGGTCTTTCCATTCGATACCAGACCCGGCGTGAGCGCCTCAAATCGCAGCACCCTTGTGAAGACGGTTTGGCTCGCCTGCTGGTGAACCTGCCCGACGGGCAGATGGTGGAAATCGTGCTGCTGCCGCGCGCGCTACATTTGTCGTTCACCCGCCCGAGCGGGGAAAAAGCCGCGGTCATCGCCCACCACCTGCCGCCGCTGGTGCGGGTGGCGCTGGTGCATGTGCAGCTCGAAACGATTCACCCGTTTCTCGACGGCAATGGGCGCATGGGCCGTTTGCAAGGCTGGATCGGCTTCTTTCTGGAAGGCGTCGAAGTGGCTGCTGCCGTCGCAGAAAAAGACATTGTGGTGCTCGCCAGCCTGGTGGCGGCCGACCGCAGGCGCCTGCTGCAACACCCCAAGGCCGGACCGGCGAGCTACCGGCTGTTCGAGCTGTTGCCGACCATGCCGCGCTTCACGGTGGAGCGCGCGCGGGTGGCGCTGAACACCACCTTCCCCACCGCCAGCGGAGCCATCAGGCTGCTGCAAGAACTGGGCATCGTGACCGAGCTGACCGGCCAGAAAAAAACCGCAGCTTCAGCTCGTAGGGCGCTGCATCGGCGCCACAGAGCTGGGCTGCGATCACGCAGGCCAGGCGGGTGATGGGTTCGATGCTGGTGCACAGCGTGGCAGCGTCCACCGCGATGCCGTTGCCAGCCCGGCGGTGACCACCACTTGTTGGGCCGCGAACTTCCATTCGCTTCAACCTTCTTCGTCATGCAACTGGCGAAACAAGACCCTAGGTCATGGGGTCGCTGGGCGGAAGTGTTCAAGGAGCAACCGGCTTCGAAAGGGATGCCATGGTGGCGTCTTGTTTCAGCCGTCCACCACGCCTTCGTCCAACCCTGGTGAACGTGCTCTTGAAACATGGAAGGGCGCCGCGTCTGATCCCGGAAGTGGCCCAGCTCGGGCATGGGTCTGCAATCACCCCAGACGCCAGATTTCATGGGGCGTCCGGGTATTCCGCAGCGCAGGCCATCTAGACCGTCTCAACTTGCGCAAGCGCCGTGCGGATGGCCTCGCCTGCCGCCGCGCCCCACCCGCCGCCCCCCGGGGTTCGAATGACAAACACGTCGTTGGGCTGCATGTGCATCTCGCCGATGTGCGAGAGCTGCGCCACGGAGCCGTCGGCCCGCTCCACCCAGTTGGCACCCGGCGCGCCCGCCTGGCCACCAGCCCCGCCGAAGGCGCCATTTTGGCGGCCGTTGCTCAGAATCGAGGCGGTCATCGGCGCCAGGAAACGAATGCGCCGCTCGCCGCCGTCGCCGCCCTTCCAGCGTCCCTGCCCACCGGTGCCTGCCGCGATCTCGAAACCGTCCACCCGCACCGGGAAACGCCATTCGAGCACCTCCGGGTCGGTCATGCGCGAATTGGTCATGTGGGTCTGGACCATGGCCGTGCCGTTGAAGCCCGGGCCTGCGCCCGATCCACCGGCAATCGTCTCGTAGTACTGCCGGTCGTGGTCGCCGAAGGTGAAGTTGTTCATGGTGCACTGGCTGGCGGCCATCACGCCCAACGCACCATAGAGCGCATTGGTCACGCAAGATGACACTTCCACGTTGCCGGCCACCACGGCCGCTGGCTGGCGCGGGTTGAGCAGGCAACCCTCGGGCACGATCACCTCGATCGGTTTGAGGCAGCCGGCGTTGAGCGGTATCGCGTCGTCCACGAGGGTGCGGAACACGTACAGCACGGCCGCCATGGTGATGGAGCGGGGGGCGTTGAAGTTGCTCTTCTGTTGTTCGCTGGTGCCGGTGAAATCGACCACAGCCGTGCGGCGCGCCTCGTCCACGCGGACCGCCACGCGGATGTGGGCGCCGTTGTCCATGGGCAGATCAAAACTGCCATTGCGCAGGGCGGTGATGGCGCGGCGCACGCATTCTTCGGCGTTGTCCTGCACGTGCTGCATGTAGGCCAGCACCGTGCCCTGCCCGTACTGGCGCACCATGGCCTGCAGCTCTTCCAGCCCTTTGCGGTTGGCGGCGACCTGTGCCCTGAGATCGGCCAGGTTCTGCTCGGGATTGCGGCTGGGGTGCGGTCCCGAACGCAGCAGCGACAGCATGGCGCCTTCCTGCAGATTGCCGCCGCGCACCAGCCGCACGTTGTCGATCAGAATGCCTTCCTCCCGGATGTTCGTGGAGAACGGCGGCATGGAGCCGGGCGTGATGCCGCCGATGTCGGCGTGGTGCCCCCGGCTGGCGACATAAAAGGCGGGCTGGCTGTCGTCGGTGGTGAGAAACACCGGCGTCACCACCGTGATGTCCGGCAGGTGGGTGCCGCCGTGGTAAGGGTCGTTCAAGACGAACACGTCTTCAGGCCGCATACCCGGGTTGCGCTCGATCACCGTGCGGATCGACTCGCTCATGGAGCCCAGGTGCACCGGGATGTGCGGTGCGTTGGCGATCAGCTGGCCACGTCCGTCAAAGACCGCGCAAGAGAAGTCCAGCCGCTCCTTGATGTTGACGGACTGGGCCGTGTTCTGCAGCCGCAGGCCCATCTGTTCTGCGATGTTCATGAACAGGTTGTTGAACACCTCCAGCATCACCGGGTCCACCTGGGTACCGATGGCCAGGCGCTGGGCACGGGGGCGTGCCCGCTGCAGCAGCAGGTTGCCCAGGCCGGTCATCACGGCCCGCCAACCCGCATCGACCACCGTGGTGGCGTTGCGTTCGGCCACCACCGCAGGGCCTTCGATCGTGGCCCCCACACGCAAGGCCTCGCGGCGGTACAGAAGCGCATCCCGCCAGCCAGCGGGTTGGTCGTCGGCCAGGCAGTACATGCGGATCAAGGCCTCGGGCTCGGGCGTGTGGGAAGCACCGGCTGTCACGGGTTCCGCGCTGTCCACCCGCTCGCCCGCCAGCCTGGCTTCCACGCTGACCGATTCGATCACCAGCAGGCGGTCGGCCATCAGGAACGAAAAGCGCTGCCGGTAGGCGGTTTCAAACGCATCGCGCAGCGCGGCCAGCTCGTGCGCCGGCTCGGTCTCCATCTGAAAGCTGCAAGGCAGGGCGCTGTCGGTGCCGTCGTAGCGCACCTG
>JBIIQD010000209.1:0-5276 GCA_044342265.1 Hydrogenophaga sp.
GCTGGAGAAGTTGGCCACCCAGAACAATGAACTGGAGGCATTGCGCCGCGCAGTGATGCAGCAGTTCGATCAGTATGTCAAGCTCAACAAGAAGATTCCCTCGGAAATCCTGACCTCGATCTCCAGCATTGACGATCCTGGTCGCCTGGCCGACACCATCGCCGCCCACTTGCCGCTGAAGCTGGAATCCAAGCAGGTGGTGCTGGATCTGGATCCAGTCAACAAGCGGCTTGAAAATCTGTTTGAGCAGTTGGAGCGCGAGGTTGACATCCTCAACGTCGACAAGAAGATCCGTGGTCGCGTCAAGCGCCAGATGGAGAAGAACCAGCGCGACTTTTACCTGAACGAACAGGTCAAGGCGATCCAAAAGGAGCTTGGTGAGGGCGAAGAGGGCGCCGACATCGAAGAGATCGAAAAGAAGATCAAGGCCGCGAAAATGCCCGCCGAAGCGCGCAAGAAGGCCGAGGCCGAGTTCAAGAAGCTCAAGCTGATGTCGCCGATGTCGGCCGAGGCTACGGTGGTGCGCAACTACATCGATGCGCTTGTCGCTTTACCCTGGAGCAAGAAAACTAAAATCAAGCACGACCTGTCCCACGCCGAGGGCGTGCTCAATGAGGATCACTACGGCTTGGACAAGGTCAAGGACCGCATCCTTGAGTACCTCGCAGTGCAACAGCGGGTCGATAAGGTGAAAGCGCCGATCCTGTGTCTGGTGGGTCCTCCAGGTGTGGGTAAAACTTCACTGGGACAGTCGGTGGCCAAAGCCACTGGACGAAAGTACGTTCGCATGGCCTTGGGTGGCATGCGGGATGAGGCCGAGATCCGGGGGCACCGCCGCACCTACATCGGCGCGATGCCTGGCAAGGTGTTGCAAAGCCTGTCCAAAATAGGAACACGCAACCCACTGTTCCTGCTGGACGAGATCGACAAGCTCGGTACAGACTTCCGTGGCGACCCTTCGTCGGCATTGCTGGAGGTGTTGGACCCGGAGCAAAACCACACCTTTGGTGATCACTACGTAGAAGTCGACTTCGATCTGTCCGATGTCATGTTCGTCGCGACATCGAACTCCATGAACATTCCGCCTGCCTTGCTGGATCGTATGGAGGTGATACGACTCTCAGGCTATACCGAGGACGAAAAGACCAACATTGCCATCCGCTACCTGCTGCCCAAGCAGGTCAAGAACAACGGGATTCGCGATGGAGAAATGGAAGTGGGTGAAGACGCGGTGCGGGACATCGTGCGTTACTACACCCGCGAGGCGGGCGTGCGCTCGCTGGAGCGCGAACTCTCGAAGATCTGTCGCAAAGTGGTCAAAGGCCTGTTGCTCAAGAAATACACGCCGACTGTACAGGTCACTGCGGAGAACCTCAGCGACTTTCTGGGCGTGCGCAAGTACTCTTATGGCCGTGCCGAGCAACAGAATCAGGTGGGTCAAGTGGTTGGGCTGGCCTGGACCGAAGTGGGCGGCGATCTGCTCACCATCGAAGTGGCCATCATGCCCGGCAAGGGTGTCATTACCCGCACGGGCTCGCTTGGTGATGTGATGAAAGAGTCCGTCGAGGCTGCAAGAACAGTGGTGCGCAGCCGTGCCAGGGCGCTGGGCATCAAGGATGAGCAATTCGACAAGCGCGACATTCACATTCATGTGCCCGATGGCGCCACGCCCAAGGACGGTCCAAGTGCAGGCGCTGCCATGACGACCGCCTTGGTGTCTGCTTTGACCGGGATTCCGGTGCGGGCTGATGTAGCCATGACCGGTGAGATCACTTTGCGCGGCGAAGTGACGGCGATTGGTGGACTGAAAGAAAAAATGCTGGCCGCGTTGCGTGGCGGTATCAAGACCGTCATCATTCCGGAAGAGAACGTCAAAGACCTCGCAGACATTCCCGACAACGTCAAACAGGACCTGGAGATCGTCCCGGTCAAGTGGATTGACAAGGTGTTGGCGGTTGCCCTGGAGCGCCAGCCAGTGCCCCTGACCGAAGAAGAAGTGGCGGCTCAGCTGGCTGCAGCAAGGGTCGCGACAACCGCGCCATCCCCAGACGCGGTGAAGCACTAAAAGATACCAAGGGCTTGAAAGGCTGGTGGAAAATGGGCTATAATTTTGGTCTTCGACGAGAGGTTTAGGTCGTTGAAGCGATGCGGGAATAGCTCAGTTGGTAGAGCGCAACCTTGCCAAGGTTGAGGTCGCGAGTTCGAATCTCGTTTCCCGCTCCAGATTCGAAAAGGGAAGCTCTTGCTTCCCTTTTTTGTCAGTGAATGGGAGTCCGGTGCGATGCCGGGCTTCTTCGGGGCGCGATAGCAAATCGGTTATGCAACGGATTGCAAATCCGTCTAGCCCGGTTCGACTCCGGGTCGCGCCTCCAACATATGCAAAGCCCCGCCAACCTCGTTGACGGGGCTTTTTTGTTTTTGACCTGCGACAATCCCCGTTGCCCGCCTCGATGGTGAAATTGGTAGACACAGCGGACTTAAAATCCGCCGCTTACCCGCAAGGGAGCGTACCGGTTCGACCCCGGTTCGAGGCACCAGCCCTGTTCCAGTGAGGCTTTCGCCGCTACAGTGAGTTTCCATGACCCGATACAACGCGCCGTTTGAAATCCATTTGCATGGTGATGTGCCCTTGCGTGAGGATGTTGCCTACGCCCAGATTCAGGACGCGCTCAAGCCTCTGTGGCAATACGCTGGCGCCAAATCGCTGGCGGCGGCTGCCGAGAGCGCCTACGAAGACGAGCCCGGAATTCGCTTTGATGCCCAGGAGCATGTGCTGCAGATGTGCTGGACGGTGCCCGGCGACGAAGACTTTCGGCAGGTCATCGAGGAAGCGTGCATGGCGCTCAACGAGATTGCCTCCGCAGGTGCTCCAATCGAGGTGTCGTTTTATGACACCGAATTCGACGAAGAAGAGGCGCCTGAAGATGAAGAGGCGCGTGACGACTTCATGATGTGTTTCGTCGGTCCGACACCGGCGGCGATCATGCAGGTGCAGCGCGACTTGCTGGTGCAGGATGTGGTGAATGTCATGGAGCGCCATTTCGATGCATCGGAACTCACAGCCGTGGTGGCATCAATTGATCAGCTGTTCAACCAACGGTTTGATGCACTGGTGAGTTCGATGCAGCTGGGACGTCCACCCCGGGGCCATGGCGGTCCCTCGGGTCACGGTGGTGGCCGCAAGCCCCGCCATCTTCACTGACTCTTTATGGGCTTGTCGTCAGATGCCCTGAATCCCGGCGTTCGCAAGCGGGAGGTGTTCGCCTGGGCGATGTACGACTTCGCCAATTCGGGTTACACCACAGTGGTGCTGACTGCGGTGTTTTCGGCCTATTTCGTCGGTGCCGTGGCTGGTGGCGCGCCTTGGGCGACCTTCGCGTGGACCGCCAGCCTGAGCCTCTCGTACGCCATCGTGATGGTCAGCATGCCAATCATTGGTGCGTGGGCGGACCGCCGTGGCGCCAAGAAGCGGTTGCTGGGTATTTGCACAGTCGGGTGTGTGCTGGCCACGGCGGCTTTGTCGCAGGTCGGGCCGGGGGACGTCGCCCTGGGGGTGACGCTGATTGTGCTGTCCAACGTATTTTTTTCCTGGGGCGAATCGTTGAGCGCGGCGTTCCTGCCGGAGCTGGCGCGGCCCAATGCGCTGGGACGTGTCAGCGGTTGGGGCTGGAGCTTCGGCTACTTAGGGGGCATGCTGGCCTTGGGCCTGAGCCTGATGGTGGTGATCCAGGCCCAATCGGCCGGGCAGGGCGCGGCCGAGTTCGTGCCCAAGACCATGTGGATCACGGCGGTCATCTTTGCTCTCGCATCGATGTGCACCTTCGTCTGGCTGCGCGAGCGTTCTCAACCGGGTTCGGGTCGTTCGACGGGTGGACTCCGAGGCGCCTGGCTCCAACTGCTCCAGACCTACCGACGTGCCCGCGATTATCGCGACTTCATGTGGTTGCTGGCCTGTGCCGTCGCCTACCAGGGAGGCGTGGCGGTCACCATCGCACTGGCTGCCATCTATGCCGAACAGGTGATTGGCTTTGAAAAGCAGGAAACCATGGTGTTGATTTTTGTGCTGAACATTGCTGCCGCGGTGGGCGCTTTTGCTTTTGGCCACTGGCAGGACAGGATCGGACACAAACGTGCGCTTGGCCTGACCTTGCTGGGGTGGATCGCCACTTGTGCGATCGCGGCATTGACGACCACCAAAGGCGGTTTCTGGTACGCCGCAGCGATTGCGGGCGTGTGCATGGGGTCGAGCCAATCGGCGGGTCGCGCGCTGGTCGGGCTGTTTGCGCCACCTGCTCAACTGGCCGAGTTCTACGGGCTCTGGACCTTTGCCACGCGACTGGCCAGCATCGTGGGCCCGCTGACCTATGGCCTTATCACTTGGGGTACTGGCGGCAATCAGCGCTTGGCGATCGCTTCCACTGCCGTGCTGTTTTTCATTGGTTGGGTGCTGTTGCAGCGGGTCGACGTCGAACGCGGTCGCCTGGCGGCACTGAAAGACGCTTGAATCGAGACCGAAGAAAGCGCTTTTATTAGCAGCTGAAATGCTGGCCTGGCACGGTCAGCCCGAGCCAGCGTTTGGCCGCTTGTGCCAAAGGCGCTGGATCTCCAGTTGACAGTAGCAACACGCCCGACGCTGCGGGCAAATCCGTTGGGTGGGTCGGGATGATGTCGAGCACGGCCCGGGTGCGTCGCGCGACCGGTGCACCCGTATCAACCAGGGTCACCTTTGGGCCAGCGATGGCCTGCAGCACCTCAGCGACAAACGGATAGTGGGTGCAGCCCAGCACCAGGGTGTCGATCGGCGTGGCCGGTTCGGCATTGGCCTGCAAGGCGTCCCAGTAGCGGCGGCTCAACACTTCGATGGCCTCTGCATCGCCTCGCTCGATGGCATCGGCGAGTCCATCGCAGGCTTGGGCGCTGAAATGCAACGGTGTTTCCGATGCCGCCTCTAGTCGTTCGCGCAGGCGAGCAAAGCGTTCGCTTTCCACGGTGCCCCGGGTGGCCATCACGCCCACGTGTCCGGAACGGGTGATTGCGGCCGCGGGCTTGAGCGCCGGCTCAACACCGACGATGGGCCATTGAGGATGCTGGGCGCGCAGGCCTTCAATGGCTTGTGCTGTGGCGGTATTGCAGGCCACCACCAACGCGTCGATGGCAAAGTGGTTGCGAAGACCGTCGGTGATTCGGTGAGCCCGCTGGGACACCTGCTGCTGACTGCGTTCGCCGTAGGGCGCATGGGCGCCATCGGCCAAGTAGACGTAACGAGATTGCGGTAT